>BDTT01000099.1 GCA_002897995.1 bacterium BMS3Bbin10
AGTTCCAGGAAGCAGGGACTCAATCAAAGCCCAACTGCGGTCTGTAATGACAAAACGTTCCGGACGCATCGCAAACCTCCTCAAAAGGAAGCTTGAATCACATCAGCGCCGAAAAGGGAATCCTAAATGTCCACAGACCCTAGCGGAACGGCGGTGTATAGAGCAGCCCGCCCTTGTTCCACAATGCGTTCAGGCCGCGCTCCAGTCCGATCGGGGTCTTGACGCCGATATTGCGCTCAAAGATTTCGCCGTAATTGCCGACCGCCTTGATCACGTTATAGGCCCAGCGCTTGTCCAGGCCGATCATGGTTCCCAGATTGCCTTCCGAGCCCAGAAGACGGTTGATTTCCGGATTGTCCGTGCCCTTCGCCAGTTTGCCGACATTGGCCCGGGTGATGCCAAGTTCCTCGGCGGCGATTGTGGCGTTTAACACCCAGCGGACAATGTCCCCCCATTGATCGTCGCCCTGACGCGTCGCGGGTCCCAGCGGCTCCTTGGAAATGACGTCGGGCAAAATCACATGGTCGCCGGGCTTGGCGAATGTCGAGCGTGTGGCGGCCAGGCCGGAAACATCGGTCGTGTAAACGTCGCAGCGCCCGGCGATATAGTTGGCCCGCGCCTCGGAATTGGTCTCGATGGGTACAGGCTCATAGGTGATCTTGTTGGTGCGGAAGAAGTCCGCCACGTTCAACTCGGTTGTCGTGCCGGTCTGGATACACACCGATGCGCCGCTGAGTTCCATGGCGCCGGTGACGCCAAGCGACTTTGGCACCATGAAACCCTGTCCGTCATAGTAGTTCACGCCCTGGAAGGAGAGCTTCACATCAACGTCGCGCACGAACGTCCAGGTCGTGTTTCTCCACAGAACGTCGCCTTCGCCCGAGTTGAGAAGCGTGAACCGCGTCTTGCCGGTCGAGGGTATAAACTTGACCTTCCCGGGGTCGCCGAAAATGGCGGCGGCGGTCGCCCTGCAAAAATCTACATCGAAGCCTTTCCAGGCGCCGCTGGAATCGGTGTAGGCAAAACCAACGATCCCGGTGCTTGTGATGCAGCGTAGCTCGCCCTTGGCTTTTACATCCTCCAATGTGCCGGCATTTGCCGCCGATCCCACTGACAGCGCAAGTGACGCGATCCCGCCAAATAACAAATTTCTCACTGAAATTCTCTCCTTCGTAAAGCACGGCAATTCCACTGGGCCAGGCGGAAATGCCGCGTTTTGTCCCGCACTGCCCAACTTTAGCACTTCGGTGCGAGGCGGGCAGCATTTTAGGTCATGATGCTGCGCCTTATTTTTCAATAAAAATATAATGCTGGCATATAATAAGCTAGGTTATTATATTGGGGCATGTCCACCGATCCTTATCTGACGCGCTCGCTCGGCTTCCTGCTGGGGGATGTTTCACGGCTGGTGCGCAAGCGCTTTGACGGGCGGGTGCGCGCTCTCGGCCTGACCCGCGCCCAGTGGCGTGTGCTGGCGCGGCTGCGGCGGCGCGAAGGCATCAACCAGACCGAACTCGCCGAAATTCTTGAAATCGAGACTGTCACGCTCGGCCGTCATATCGACCGGCTGGAGGCCAAGGGCTGGGTCGAGCGCCGGCGCGACCCCGGCGACCGGCGCGCCTGGAATTTGTTTCTGAAGGCCAAGGTGCAGCCGGTCATGGACAAGCTGCGGGTCTTCTCCGAAATGACCCGCGCCGAAGCGCTGACCGGAATCCCCGAAGCGGAGAGCGAGCATCTGATCGATCTTCTGCTGCAAATAAAGGCCAATCTGCTGGAGCTGGAATGTCCCGGCGCCAACCGCCGGAAGGCCAAAGAGGCGGGCGATGGCGGCTAGAGCGAAAAAGCCGGCGTCGGCGAAGACACCCGGGCCTTCCGGGAAACCGCGGCCCGGCAAGCAGCGCGAAGCCGCGCCCGCGCCGGCGCGAAACCATCGCCGGCTCTTTGTCACGATGCTGTCGATGCTTGGGCCGCTGCTGGCGGTCCTGGCGGGGTTTTACATCTATCTTGCAGGCGGACGGTTCGTCTCCACCGACAACGCCTATATCAAATCGGAAAAGATCGCGGTGAGCGCCGACATTTCAGGCCGCGTGGTCGAGGTTTCGGTGCGCGAGAACCAGCTTTTGAAGAAAGGCGCTCCGCTGTTCCGCATTGATCCTGAACCTTTTCGCATCGCGCTGGAGCGGGCGGAGGCCAAGCTGTTATTCGCCCGCCAGGAGGTTGAGTCCCTGCGCGCGCTGCACGGGCAGAAGCTTGCGGAGCTGAAACTCGCGCAAGGGGATCTGGCGTTTTACGACCGCCAGTTCGCCCGTCAGAAGAAGCTCAACAGGAGGGGCTTTGCGTCGGGAACCAATCTCGATGAAGCCTCCCGCAACCAGCGCAACGCCCGCGACCGCATCGCCGCGGTCATGCAGGATATCGCGCGAGTGAGCGCCAGGCTTGGCGGCGATTCGGACATTGACGCCGCGCGCCACCCCTCGGTGCGCGAAGCCCGGGCGGCGCGCGATGCGGCGGCTCTCAATCTGCGGCGCACGCGGGTGCCCGCGCCGCTTGCCGGGGTGGTCACGAATTTCGATTTGCAGCCGGGAGAATATATCACCGCGGGAAAAGTGGTGTTCTCCCTCGTCGGCGCGGGCGATGTCTGGGTGGACGCCAACTTCAAGGAAACCGACCTGACCCATGTGCGCGCCGGCCAGAGCGCCACCATCCGCGTCGATGCCTATCCCGGCCGGAACCGCGAAGCGGTGGTCGCCAGCATCAGCCCGGCGACGGGAGCGGAATTCGCACTCCTGCCGCCGCAGAATTCGACCGGAAACTGGGTCAAGGTCGTGCAGCGGCTGCCTGTTCGTCTCAGGCTGAAAAACCCGGTTTCGGAGCCCCCGCTGCGCGCCGGGATGAGTGTGGTTGTCGAGATAGACACCAGGCATAAGCGGGCCATGCCCGGCCTCGCCCGGGCGGCGCTGAACTGGGTCAGGGGCCTGATATGAGCGCGCTGGCCGAAGCGGGGGCGCTCCCCTCCGGCTTCCGGCTGAAGCTGATAACCATCGCCCTCATCCTGGCGCCGCTGATCCAGGTCTTCGATACGGCGCTTTTGAGCATCGCGCTCAGGCAGATGCAGGGCTCGCTGTCCGCCACCCAGGACCAGATGGCCTGGGTGCTCACCTCCTATCTGATTGCACTGGCGGTCATGACGCCGTTCTGGGGCGCCATCAGCTCCATCTTCGGGCGCAAGCCGCTCCTGCTGCTCTCCATTGTCGGTTTCGTCACCTTTTCCATGTTGTCGGGCACCTCCGACACCTTGCGCGAAATACTCATCTACCGGTTCTTCCAGGGCGCGTTCGGGGCGGCCCTCATCCCGCTGTCGCAATCCGCCCTGCTGTCAATCTACCCGCGCGAGGATTTCGGCATCGCCATGGGCTGGTGGGGGGTGGGCATTATGTTCGGGCCGGTGTTCGGGCCGACGCTCGGCGGCTATCTCACCGAATATTTCAACTGGCGCTGGGTGTTCTATCTCAATCTGCCGCTTGGTCTTCTCGCCTTCGCCATGATCGCCGCGCTGGTGCCGCGCCAGCGCAATACAACCCGGCGCGCCTTCAACTATCTCGGCTTCATTATGCTGGCGATCACCGTCGCGTCGGTGCAGTTCGTGCTCGACCGCGGCGAGCGGCTGGACTGGTTTTCATCGCCGGCCATTATTGTCCTCTGCCTCGCGGCGGCCGGAGCGTTCTGGGTGTTCACGGTCAATTCCGCGACCTCGCGAACCCCGTTTGTCGACCCGGCCATTTTCCGCGACCGGAATTACGTGTTCGGCATCGTGCTGCGCATTCTGTTCGGCGTGTTCCTGTTCTCCAGCCTCGTGCTGGTGCCGCCTTTCCTGCAGAACCAGGGCGGATACCCGCTGATCGACAGCGGCATCATCATGGCCTCGCGCGGCGTCGGCGCCATGATCGCGGCCATGTTCACCGGCCGCATGCTGAAATTCATCGATCCGCGAAAAGTCATTCTGGCGGGCATGATGCTGTCCGCCTACTCCATGTGGGAATTTTCGAATTTTACCCAGGACATCGATCTGACCGTCGTGCTCATCAATAATTTCGCGCAAGGGATTGCGCTCAGCTTCTTCATCATTCCGGTGAACACGGTCGCATTTTCCTCCATCGCCCCGGAGCAGCGCGACGTCGGCACCGCCTTTTATTCCCTGCTCAACAATATCGGCCGTTCCCTCGGCATCGCCCTGTTCGCCAGCTATCTGGCGCGCAACACCCAGGCGGTCCATGAAATCTTGCGCGCAGACATCACGCCCTTCAATGACGCGCTGCGCCATGTGGGGGTGCCGGAGGTGTGGAACCTGGACACCCTGGCCGGTCTTCAGGCGGTCAACGCCATGGTGAGCGCCCAGGCCGAGCTCATCGCCTACATCATCGACTTCCGCCTGCTGGCGGCGATCATCGTCATTTGCATGCCGGTGGTGTTCCTGCTCCGCAACCCGCTAAAGGCGGAGCCGGCGCGGTAGGGGCGTAACGGGAAAACTCTTTACCTCATCCCGCCCCCTCGTCATTCCGGCGAAAGCCGGAATCCAGTGCTGCCGTGCCAAATCCTCCGCCGCAAAAAGGCTGGATTCCGGCTTTCGCCGGGATGACGGAACGGAAAAATGCCCGTCCGCCCCCTATTATACCAAGGGTCATTGATACTGAACTCATAGCCGATGCTTCGAGACGCGCCCTTACGGGCGCTCCTCAGCATGAGGTATGTATTTGTTTTTCTGTCACAAAACCTCATCCTGAGGAGGCGCAACGCGCCATCTCGAAGGATGTGCGGATCGGTCAATGCTAACGACCCCTCGTATTACGGCTTTTCGCCGCGCTTGAGGCGCGCCTCGATGTCGTCGAACACCGGGATCAGGTCGGCGATGCTATCGACCACATAGTGGGCGCCGCGCTGATACATGGTGGGATAAATGCGGTCGCGGTGTTTCTGCTTCACCTCGTCCGGCAACGCATTCCATTCCTCGAGGGTCAGTCCGACTTCGTTGCCCGAAATGGCCAGGCCAACGCCCCAGCCGCCGGCATTGAGGCCTTCTTCAATTCCGGTCAGCGTATCGTCGACCTTGACCACCGACTGCACCGGCGAGACGTCGAGTTCGAGGATGTTGCGAAGCACCATATGCCCGAAGGGGCGGCCGCGCGGGACGTCGCCGGCGCCGAAAGTGGCGTCGGGCGAATAGCCCTGGGCCTCGCCGTCCCTCTGGTTGATGGCCAGCATTCCGGGCAAATACCCCGATGTCGACCCGATTTTATATCCGCGTTTGCGGCATTCGGCGACCACCTCCAGCGTGCCGGGTATCAGCGTCGAATAGTCGGAAAGACACGCCTCCTGCATCGGCACGAAGTCGTCGAACATTTTCCCGACGTCCTTGTCCGTGGGCTCGGCGCCATGGGCCTCGACCCAGCGGCGGCGCACGCTTGGAATTTCGGAAATGAGGCCGATATGGACCCTCTTATGCGCGCCCATGGGGAACCGGGCCTCTTCCATGGAGATCGGCACTCCGGCTTTTTCATAAACCTTCTGGAACACCACGGCCGGCGCCATGCATCCGAAATCCATCGTTGTGCCGGCCCAGTCGAATATGACGGCGCGAATCGGGCCATGGTAACTGCGGGCGTAAGTGAATTCTCTTTCATTGGTGAATTGCACGGCGAAAAACCTCCCGTTTCAAGGCGACTGACCAAAGCAGACGGTCGCTGGAGGCGGCCCTCGTTTCCATGGCCGTCGGAAGTCAAATGATTGCCTCCCGATTATTTGCAGGCCACCCAGCCTATTCCGGCGGCACTATCAGGTAAAATATGAAAAACTCATCTATCTATCGTTTTTGTCGATAGTCGGCCTGCCGCACGGGACAAGGGTTTGGCCGGGAGGGTTCGCCGTCCGGCCGGGCATGATCGCATGCCGCCAACGGGTCCTGATCCCATCAAAACCGCGATCTGACTTTTTATTTATGCGTATCATTTTTCCGATAACCGGTTTCCATCCCCGCCTTCGCGGGGACAGGCTTATCGGTGATACGCACTAGGCGCGCTGCCAGATGCGGCGGAAGGTCAGGTCGAAGGCGTCCTTCAGGCTGCCGGTCAGAAGATAGTAGAGGCCTCCTGTCGCGCCGATAAGGATGGAACCGAGAGCCAGCGGCGCCGCGGCCGACAGCGTGGCCATGCCCGAAATGCCCTGGCCGATGGTGCAGCCATAGGCAACGACGCCGCCGAAGCCCATCATGAATGCCCCGAGCAAATGCCGGCGCATCTCGCGCGCATCGTCATAGGCCTCCATGCGCAACTCCGCGTTCCACAGGGCGGCCGCGAAGGAGCCCGCAATCGTGCCGAAGACAAGGGCGATGCTGAAATTGATGGTCGCGCCGACAAATGTCACCAGATAAATGATCGCGCGGCCGGGCGGGGTCACATATGAAAGCGAACGAACCGGCGCCGTTTCGAACGGGTCATTGCCGAGGATGCCGGTTGCGGCAAACCCGCCGGCGACCGCCAGCCCGATGACGAGACCGGCTATCAGGTCGCGCGGATTGCCCTTAAGTCCGTCGCCTGAAAAACACCAGGCCAGCAGCAGCCCGGCGAAGACCAGGGCCATGGGCATCCACAGGTCCTGCGCGTCCATGCCGAACAGGGCCGCCGCAAGATGCGGAAGGCCCTGTCCGCCGATATTCGTCAGGTCGATGTCAACGGCGTCCAGCACAAAGCGGCGGGCATAACCGGTTATGCCTCCGGCGGTCATATACGCCGTCAGCCCCATGACCAGAAATGTGACGACGGCTTTCAGGTCGCCGCCACCCATGCGCACCAGCGTGCCGAAACCGCAGGTGCCGACCAGGGCCATGCCGAGACCGAATAAAAAACCGCCGACGATGGCGCCCGCCCAGTGAAAGTTCGGGCCCAGATAGAAAGTTTCATCAATGCGGGCAATGCCCATTACGTGCATGAGCTGCACGCCAAGCATGGCGACGGCAATTGCCAGGGCCCAGCTCTTCAGGCGCCGCAGATTGCCTGTCAGAACCATGTCTTCCACCGCGCCGAACGTGCAAAAACGCGCCCAGCGGGCCACCCAGCCGACAATGACGCCCAGCACAAGGCCGCTTAACGCGACAAGCTGACCTGTCGTTAGCTCAGCCAATTCTCCAGCCTTTCACGCTCCCCGCACGCGGCTCCCTTTTCAAGGCTACCACGCCAGGCCATGAAATCATAAATGCCGTGCATTTTTTGAGCCTGCGGCTTGGGGCGGGCCACGGCCGCAGAGCGTTACCAGGCGTCGGGTTCGCCGCCCTTTTTCCGCAGATCCGCGACCTTGTCCTGCAGGTAACGCTGGAAACTGCCGGTGCGGTGACGGCCTTCGTTCACGAACTCAAGCGCCGACATGAACTGGAACGGCTTGAAGTATCCCGGCATCCTGAATATCTCGGCATCGTTACCTTTCCTGCCTTTCACCTGCTCCGCCTCCTTCGGGAAGAACACCGTCGTTGGCGTGAAGACCGCGCGCCACCTGCGCGCAAGCGCGCGCTCTTCCATTTCCTTGCCATCGAAGTCGGTAACCGCGCGGCTGCCCCGCAAATCGATCTGAATGACCCCGAAATGCTCCTTCATGTAGGAAACGATATCGTCGCGCCCGAAATTAATCCGATGCAGATCAGCGCAATAGGAACATCCGCGTTGTTCGAATATTACGGCCAGATACTTGTTCTGCTTCGCGAGCGCCGCCTGATCTTCTCCGAGATCCAGAAAGGACTCCATGAACCAGTCCTGCGTATGAAGTCCGTTGTCGCCAACCTCGCCAACCTCGGCGGTCTTGGCGGCCTGTAGCTGCGGCGCGCCGAGTGCCGCCATTGCGCCCGCCGCGGCGAGCCCGGTCAGCGCGGTGCGTCGAGTGAATTTCATGGGCTCCTCCATATTTGCGCGGCCGGGGCGTCTCCGCGCCGCCGGGTGCGTCGCGCCGGTTCCGAAGCGCCGAAACATTCACATTATTACATATGATTGGTGCAATTGGGAGCCCGGCGGCATAGCGTAAGCCGCCGCCGCGTGTCCGCGGGGGAATCATGCGCACCATCCCGCCGTTGGCGGCGCTTCCGGAGATCCGGCGGAAGCAGCCTCGCAGCGGCAATGAACCGGCTGCGGCAAGAATACATCCTGGCGGGCCGGCATTGTTTGTACATTCAAATCGCGGTAGGTTTTGGCGATGGTTTCGGGACGCGGAATTTCGCTCGTTTCCGCCTGGCTCTGGCCCTGGCGCTGCTCGGTGGCGCCGCCGCGGCGGCGAGGCCTGCTGAACCAGATGCTGGAACGCCTGCCGGCGGAAAAGCAAAGCTCCGGCATCTTGTGAAATGGGCATAAGAACCATCCGGAGATAACAAAGGAATATGACCTATGACCGCGCCGACGGACGTCATTGAACTCGATAAAATGGAAGAAATGGGCGAGCATGCCCGCGCCGCGACCGATCTTCTCAAGGCGCTCGCGCATGAGACCCGTCTGATGATTCTCTGTCTTCTTGTCGAAGGGGAAAAATCGGTCAGTGAGCTTGAGCAGCTGATGAAGCTGCGCCAGCCGAGCGTCTCGCAGCAACTCGCCCGTTTGCGCTTCGACGGGCTCGTCCATGCGCGCCGCGATGGCCGCACGATCTATTATTCCCTCGGCTCCGAGGAAGCGGAAAAGGTCGTTGCCCTCCTCCATGACATGTATTGCAGCGTTGACGGCCAGAGCGTGAAGCAGTCTTGACCTCCGCATCAGGGCGCAAGCCCGGCGCCGCGGACGGGCGCGGGCGGATTCAACGGCCCGGTTACTTGGTTTGCAGCGTAAAGACACCGTCCCAGTTTTTGGGCGGCGGGTTTTTCCGGAAGGCGCGTATGCGGCCCTGGTAAAGGTCGAGCAGGCCGGTGAGGTCAGCGCCGAATGCACTCAGATCGGATTTGCGCAAAGCCGTTACCGCCCTGGCCGCGGCGGGCCATTTTTGCGCCCGGTAGGCCGCCAGCAGGGCGGCCATGCGGCGCTCCAGCGTCCTGAACAGCGCCTCATCCAGCAGCTCGCGCCCGCCAAGCAATGCATATACGACCTCGGGCTCGCGCTTGCCCTTGACCCGCAGGGCATCGAGTTCCAGCACGGCAAACTTGTCTTTGACCAGACCGGCCGTCCGCGAGCCCAGGATGATCGGCACGCCGAAAGTTTCCGATTGACCCTCGAGCCGCGACGCCAGGTTCACCGAGTCGCCGAGCACCGAATAGTCGAAGCGCATATCCGAGCCCATGTTTCCCACCACGCATTCGCCGGTGTTGATGCCGATGCCGATACGCAAGGGGACATAGGGCGCTCCCGCTTCGCCCGCTTCTTCCTCGCGTTCGGCATTTACGCGTTCCAGGCTCTCCATCATCTGCAGGGCCGCCCCGCAGGAGCCCGACGCGTGGGACGCATTGTCGAGGGGCGCGTTCCAGAAGGCCATGATCGCATCGCCCATATATTTGTCGATTGTGCCGCCATGCTCCAGCACCGCGTGGGAGAGCGGCGTCAGCAGCCGGTTGAGCAGGGCGGTGAGTTCCTGCGGGTTGTCCTTGTAACTTTCCGAAATGCTGGTGAAGCCGCGCACGTCCGAAAACAGAATGCTCAGCTCGCGGGTCTCGCCGCCGAGTACGAGGCGGTCCGGCTCCTTCGCCAGCTGGGCCACCAGGTCGGGAGATATATACTGGCTGAAGGCGCTGCGGATTTCCCGGCGCTGCGCCTCCTCGCGGAAATAGTTCACGAACACCATGGTCACGAACACGGCGAAGCCGCCGGTCAACGGGTAAGCAATGTCCAGCAGGATGTTGGACTGGGTAAACAGATACCAGGAGAGCCCCGATACCAGCGCCGCGATGGCGAGGCCGAGCGCCGCCACCAGGAGCGCGCCCAGGATAGGCGCCAGAACAATGAAGATAAGGCCCACCAGGAAGGCAAGGCTGAGCTCGGCGCCGATGGCATAGCCGGGGCGTTTCAGAGATGTGCGCGACAGAATATTCTCCAGCGCCTGGGCGTGCAGCTCGACGCCGGGCATAACCGGTTCGACGGGCGTTGCCTTCACGTCGAACAGGCCCGTTGCCGAGGTTCCGACAAGCACGAGTTTTCCCGCGAATGTTTCGGGCGGCACCTTGCCGCTCACCACATCGGCGGCGGACACAAACCGTTTTGGATCATGCGGCGAGAAGTAGATCCAAAGCTGCGCATTCGCGTCCGTCGGGATTTCAATCCCGGCCAGCACAACGGATTGTATGCCGGCGTCGCCGGTCTTGATGACATAGGTGGTCTGCCCGGTCGCCACCCTCAGCATATCCGCATTGAGCGAGGGAATTCGGGTGCCGCCGGCCATCATGACGATGGGTATGCGGCGCACAAGGCCGTCGGGATCAGGCAGCACGGTAAACATGCCGCGCCCGTTGGCCGCCTCTTCAAGCAGGGGAATATTGCTCAGCAATCCCGGATATTTGATCAGATAGGGGTCCGGATCGCCGCCGAGCGTCGCGAATGAGGCTTTGGGCGCGAGCGTCTTTCGTGTATCGCCGGGGCGCGGATTGAAGGCGGACTGCCCGAGCACCGTGCGCGTGCGGCGAACGATATCCGCCAGAACCTTGTCGTGATCGGGCGCCGCGCGCAGTTCCGCGCGGGCGGCGTCGCTCAGTCCGGGGAGCGTATCGGCGATGATGCCGGGCGTCGTGCGGTCCGGTTCGGCGAACACGATGTCCATTCCGATGGCCGCGGCGCCGCCCCCGGCGATTTTCTCGATCAGCTTGGCTATGATCGTGCGCGGCCAGGGCCACTGGCCGAGCGTGTTGAGGCTGGCTTCGTCGATATCGACGATCACGACCGGCTTGCCCGAGGGAATGCGCGGCTTGGCGATCTGGTAAATGTCGAAAGTCTTGAGCCGCAGCAGTTGCAGCGCCGCCGGGTCCCAGACGCGCAGAGCGACAAGGGCGATGAGCAGGGCGATGCCGAACATCCGCCCCCATCCGAAACGTTGCGCCAGCCGCACGCATCTATTTCCTATGCGCTTCAACATGGAGGCGTCTCAGAAAAACCGGTTAGCGATCGACGTTGCGGCCGGCGAAGGCCGCAGGCGCGTGTGACGCGAAGTGGAGAAGCGTGCGGTCACACAATGGCGCTTGTTACGGTATCATCGTCGTTGCCGACGTTTATGGCAATGTCGACACCGGCGCCAACGCCCTGGAGAATAGCCACGTCAGTGAACTGTGCCGAGCCGCCGAGCCCGTCAACATCGACCGAGACCGTGGTCTCGCCGGTTTGCTGGTCCGTTGAGGCCTTCACAAAATGAGCGATATCGTCGGTCTGCGGATCGAACACCGCTTCCAGAAGGCCGCTGAAATCCAGCAGGTCCTGCTGCGCGTCGAAATCGGTGATGGTGTCGATACCCTCGCCGGTATCGTTGAAGACGAATGTGTCGGCGCCGGGCCCTCCGGTCAGGGTATCGTCGCCATCACCGCCGATGAGCGTATCGTTGCCCTCGCCGCCGATGAGCGTATCGTTGCCATCGCCGCCTATTTGGGTATGCTCGCCGGCCGGTCCGAGTTGGATATTGTCAATATTCAGATCAGTCGTTACCGCGCTATCGCCGTCGTCCAGAACACCGAATGCGATGGTATGATCGCCGCTTTCACTCAGCACCATCGAAAACGTGTTCCAGCCTTCGGTCGTGGTGCTATACAATTGGTTCCCGGAAGATTCCACATCGAAGAGCTTTATGGCTTTACCGTCAATCGCGACAAATGCGACGTCGTTGAAATCCGGATACTCTACCGTGCTAAAAAACCAGTCAAAGCTTATTGTTTGCCCTGCAAGACCATAAAAATTCGTAGCGATGGCGCCGCCTTCCGTAAGGCTGCCAGGTCCGGCACTGTCATCGGCCAATGCATTCAGCGCGGCCACGGTAATCCCTGTCAGTGCAGCGATTGCGGCGGCATTTTGCGGACCGGCGCCGGGGATCGATCCTGTAGACAGGCGCGCTGACGAATTTCCGGCGGTGGAATCGGCTGTGGAAATCGCGGCGTTAATGACGCTCCAATTGTTCGCCTCAAAACCATTTTCGAAACTCTCGCTAAATTTACCCCCAACCGGCGTACTCACTGTTATTCCCCGTTCCACCTCGGCAGTGGCGAATACTGTCACACCGTCAGTGAACTGGTAGACGTCGAAGGTCAGCCCGTCGATGATTCTGACTTCCTGCGCCTGCTGCCAGGAACCGGCAATGTGCTCGCCGGTTTCGTCATCATGAAGCAAGGAATTGACATTGAGCGTGTCGCCCGGACCGCCGCGGAACTGGATGGTGTTGCTGGTGCCCGGCATGACGAAGTCATCGACCTGGGCCGTGAATATATTGTCGTGGGTCTTGTTGAGATCGATGATCTCGATATTTTCCGCTTCGCTGTTGATGGTCGCCGTGTTGATGTCGAGATCGCCGTCGATCAGGATCGTGTCAATCCCGTCACCGCCATCGAACACCCAGCCGCTGTCTTGCGAGATAATCAGGGTGTCATTGCCGGCGCCGCCGTTGACGATGTCCGCGCCGCCGCCCGGGCCAATGGTGATGGTGTCGTCTCCGCCGAGCGCGTTGATCGTGTCGGCGCCGCCCAAACCGTCGATGATGTCAACGCCGGAGGTGCCGGTGAGGATATTGTCCCCCGCGTCGCCGGTGATGACGTTCGGCCCGCTTGCCGCCGGCGGCCCGCCGGTGCCGCCCGGCGGCGGATTGTTGCCGGTGTTATTTGTGTTCGATCCTGGTGGCGGCGGTCCCGGAGGAGCCGGATCGCCTTCGGGAGCCGG
>BDTT01000100.1 GCA_002897995.1 bacterium BMS3Bbin10
CAAGGGAGTGGACAAAAGGGGGCGGCGATCCGCCGGTCAGATAGCGCCGCGGCGTGCACCCCCGGCGGCGCCGGGGACGCCCGGGCGCGCTACTTCTTCTTGCGGATGGTCTTTTTGCGCGCGCGCCTCTTGCGCACCTTGCGTTTCCTTTTGCAAATCACCGAGCGCAAATCAGGCGCGCCCTCGGTGAGCGACGCCTGGATGGTGAGCTTGTCGATATTCTTGCCGAACAGCGAGCGCCAGCGATAGCGGCGGAACCCGTGATCCAGCAGGCTGGCGGCGCGCTGATTGCGTGCGCTGCCCGACTTTCCCCCAAGCACCACGGCGACCAGCTTGCGCCCCCTCCGGGTGGCGCTCACCACGATATTATAGCCCGACGAGCAGACGAACCCGGTCTTCATGCCGTCCGCGCCTTCAAACGTCCTCAGCAGGCCATTGTAATTGCGCATGCGGCGCTTGCCGATCTTCAGATAGGGGATCGCGAAGAAATGGGCGTATTCGGGATACTCCTTGATGAGCGCCCGCGCCAGATACGCCATGTCGCGGGCGGTCGTGATCTGGCGGTCGTCAGGCAGGCCGTTGGGGTTTACAAACCGCGAACGGCGCATGCCCAGCCGCTTGGCGGTTGCGTTCATACGCTTGACAAAGGCCGGCTCACTGCCCGCAACCGCTTCTGCAAGCATGACGGCCACGTCATTGGCGGATTTGACCAGCAGGGCCTTGATGGCGAGCTCAACGCGCATGGAAGCGCCGACGGGCAGGCCGATCTTGCTCGGCGCCTGGGCGTTCGCGTTCTTCGATGTGACGATTTTGCCGTCGAGCTTGAGTTTGCCCTCGCGCAGCGCCTCGAAGGTCAGATAGGCGGTCATGAGCTTGGTGAGCGAGGCGGGATGCCACAGCGCATCCATATCTTCCTGATAAAGGATGGTCCCCTTTTGCGGATCGAACACCAGCGCCGGCGCGCCAAGCAGGCGCGCGGGAAAAAGCAGCGCCAGGGCGACCACGGCCACGCCAGCCACTCGTAGAACCATGACCGCCACCCCCCGGCTATAGCGCTGCATCGGCAGATTCGTCATACGCGCCCATTCACTCGTTTTCAGAATCTTGCCACAACTTCCATGACGCCTGGTGCCCCAGGCCTGACTCGAACAGGCACGCCCTTACGGACAACAGATTTTGAGTCTATCGCGTCTACCAATTCCGCCACTGGGGCCACCGGTCGGCGATGATAACCATGCGCGATCCTCCGTCAACACACGCTTTGCTCCAGAACGGATTTATTGAATTCCGGGCCATTCCGGCAGGGGGGCAAAGCATGATGGACAAACATCATGCGCGGCAGTAAGCATGCGCCATGCTGAGACGGCTATACGACCGAATTATGGAACTTTCCAGACACCCGAAGGCTGCATGGGCGCTCTCGGGCGTGGCCTTTGCGGAGAGCTCGGTATTCCCGATTCCCCCCGACGCCATGCTCATTCCGATGGTGCTGGCCGAGCGGGCCAAGGCCTGGTTTTTCGCCGCCATGTGTACAGTGAGTTCAGTGCTCGGGGGCATCGCCGGTTACGCCATCGGCTTTTTTCTGTTCGAGTTGGCGGGCCGGGCCATCCTCAATTTCTACGGATATGAAGAAGCCTTCACGCAGTTTGCCGGACGCTATAACGACTATGGCGCCTGGATTGTCTTCTTTGCCGGCGTCACGCCCTTCCCCTATAAGGTCATCACCATCGCCAGCGGGGCGACGCAGCTGAATTTCTGGGTGTTCATGGCCGCAAGCATCGCCGCGCGCGGGCTTCGCTTCTTTGCGGTCTCGGGCCTGCTCTACTGGTTCGGACCGCCGATCCGGGACTTTATCGAGCGCCGCTTCGGGCTGGTCACAACCTTGTTCCTTGTCAGCCTGTTTGCCGGCTTTATAGCTATCAAGTTTATCGCCTAGCGCGTATCACCGATAAGTGGAAACCGGTTATCGGAAAAATGATACGCATAAACAAAAAGCTGGATTGCGGTTTTGATTACATCAAAACATGAAGCAATCTAGACCGGAGTATAAGTTACGATGAGTTCCCTTCAGCGAATTACCCTGCCCGTGGCGGCCGCCGTCACGGCCATCAGTGCGCTCGTCACTGTTCTTGCCGCGCTGGCGTTTGAGCATCTGGGCGGTTATACGCCCTGCGCACTCTGCCTCATCGAGCGCTATGCCTATTACGCAGGGGTTCCGCTGGCGGGGATCGCGTTTTTTCTCGCCCGCGCGGAACGCTCCGGTCCCGCGGCACTTCTGCTTGCCCTGTGCGGGCTCGGATTTCTGATCAATGCCGGGATCGGCGTCTATCACTCCGGCATCGAGTGGAAATGGTGGCCGGGGCCCGAAGCATGCAGCGCCGGCGCGCTCGCCCCGCTTTCGGGCAATCTGCTCGAGGCCCTGGAGACCGCCCGCGCGGTGTCCTGCAGCGATGCGCCATGGCGGCTGCTGGGATTGTCTTTCGCCGGCTGGAGCGCGGTGATTTCGCTTGGCCTGGCCATGCTTTCGTTCCTCGGGGTGCGAAACGCGCGCGCCTGACGCTTTTTGCAAGACAGTCCAGGCCACCCGCTCCCCTTGCCCAACCACCCCAAGGGTACCATTGCGCGGTGGCCGGGCCCTGCTCCATTCAAAAAGAACCGCGCCGCCTCATGCCGAGAACACACGCACCGTCAGAATGACGATCATCACCGCGCCGGCGAGCAGCTTTCCCAGCGTGCCGAGCAATCGCCCGATGGCCGCGCCCCAGCCGACATTGATGCTTTTCCGCGCGCCGCCATGCTTCCACATCTCGCCGAGATACGCCCCGGCGAAGGCGCCGCCGGCGCCCCCGGCCAGCGCGCCCAGCAGCGGGCCGATGACAGGAACCGGCAGCCCCATGATCGCGCCCGCGATACTGCCCGCGATGGTCCCGGCAATGGCCAGCGCGACGGCGCGGCGGCTCCCGCCCTGTTTGGCCGCGCCCGCGGCTCCAGCGAAAAACTCAAGCAACTCGCCGCCCGCGGCAATCGCCGCCAGCAGCGCGACCGCCTGCCAGTTGAGCCCCTGCGCGGCGTCGCCGCTCGCCATCGCCGACACGAACAGCGCCGCGAGGGCGACAACGAACCAGTTGCCGGGCAGCGCGAAGAAATTGGCGGTCCAGGCGATGCCCGATGCGAAGATCAGCAGCACGGCCCAGAGATAGTAGGAGAATTCGAATTCGGGCATGGGGGGATAGGTAGGTGCTGCGCGCGCGAGTTTCCAGCGCTATTTCCGGAAGAGGGAGCGCCGGGCGACTCCCGGCGTTTGGCGCGCATCTCCCCCCTGCCATCGCATCGGGCGGGAACGGTCCGGTGTGTCCGCCACGGGGAAACCCATGCGGGAGGGGCGATGTTACGGCAAGGCGCGCTCAATCGTCGTCATCGACATATCCCTTCGGCAATTTATGGGCGACGCCCTTGTGGCAATCGATGCAGGTTTTTCCTTCCTTAATGCCTTCCTGCATTTTTTTCGCGCTGCGGCGGCTTTGCTTCTTGAAGTCCATCGCCACATAGGTATGGCAGTTCCGGCACTCCCGGGAATCGGTCGCTTTCATTGACCTCCATACACGTTCAGCGAGCAGCAGGCGCTTGGCTTCATACTTCTCCGGTGTATTGATGGTGCCGACAATCTTGTGATACAGCTCGGCGGTCGCCTGGATTTTGCGCACCAGCTTCGGAGTCCACTCCTTGGGCACATGGCAGTCCGAGCAGACGGCCCGCACGCCCGACGCACTGCTATAGTGGGTGGATTTCTTGTATTCCTCGTAGGGCTTGGAGCTCATCTCATGGCAGGAAATGCAGAACCCCATGGTGTTGGTGTATTCCATGAAGGTGTTGAACCCGCCCCAGAAGATGATGCCGGCGACCCCGCCGACAATAAAAATTCCGCCCCATGCATAACGCTTGGTCGGGCTCCAGAACCATGTCCATAGTCGCCTGATCATCATACAGCCCCTCAGTTTTGACCGGCTGTTATCTGGGGTCAGCCGGGCCCCCGGTTCAGGCGGGATTGGCAGCGCCCGGGGAACCCGGGCGCTGACCGGTATCAAACCGCGCCTACTTCTCCTTTGGAAGCGTCGACAGATGCGCCATGAGGTCTAACGTGATCTGGGTATCCAGAGCCCTCAGCGCAGGCATTTCCTCGGCCGGCTGTCCGTTGAGGATCTTGTGCATGACCTCCCACGGATTGCCCATCTGCTTTCCAAGGGTCTTATCCATGTCCTTGGGCAGGGAGCCGTCCTTGGCGTGACACTGGGCGCACATCGTATTGAAGTACTGCACGCCGCGGGCCTTGTCGCCGCCCTTCGGCGCCTTGGTGGCACGGTCGATATATTTGTTCATATCGATCTGTCCCTTGGAGACGAACAGGGCGAGATCCTTGAAGTCGCGCTCGTCCATCTTATCGGCAAGCTTGTGCGTATCGTCCTTCAGGACCGCCATGATCTTGCCAAGCTCGGCCCCGGCCATGCCGTTGATGCCCTTGATGCCCGTGAGGTACGAACCCGAAGAATAGGCGCCGTCCTTGCCCTGGTAATCCCAGCCGTGACAGGATTTGCAGCGCCAGGTCGTATTGCCTTTTTTCTTGGTGTTGGACGCCGGCCAGGCGGGATGGTTTTCCTTTGGCTTCTCGGCCTTGATGACCGCGAACCATTTGTCATAAAGCTGAGCACCCCTTACGATCGCTCCTTGATCCTCTTCAGAACTCACCGGAGACATGGCCGCCGCCCCGAAAATCAGGCCGGCGGATACAGCGGCAAATATCAGGCTGTTTGCGAAGTCACGTATCATTGCATCCTCCTTTAACCAAAAAGTGGTCGACAAAAAAAACTGGTGCCGGTAGTCCGGAAAAATCCTACTGTCCGGCGCAACGCGCGGTATTGATTTGAATCAACTCCGCCGCCGCCGCCCGGTCCGGAAACGGCGCGCCACACGCGGTCGATTTCAAAAAAACCGGCTTCCGCGAAGGAACCGGCCGAACCCGGACTTGAGAGTATGCGGGCGGGCCGGGGCAAACGTTCGGCCCGTGATGCGCCGCGTTCCATATCTCCCGTGTTCCGGCCGGAATTGTGAACTCAGCTCGCGGTATCTCTTAACCGCGGCGGGGGTTTTCTTTCTTTATGCCGGACCTTGTCCTGCTGATATATCTCGTCATAAATCGGCGGCACAGCGCCGCCGGGGACGATGGCGTATCGTCCGGCGGGCGACGAGGGCATTACCGGTGCGGCAAAATGTCATGGTGTTTGGCGGGGTCGTCCTAACCCTCCGCCTGCAGCCACTTGAAAACAAACGTCGCGGCGACCGCGCCGATCAGCTGGACCGCGACGAAGGCGGCGATATGCGCCGGATCGATGCCTGCGAATGTATTGGTCAGCCCCCTGGCGATGGTCACCGCCGGATTGGCGAAGGAGGTCGACGAGGTGAACCAGTAACCCGCCGTGATGAAAAGGCCGACGGCATAGGGAACGGCGTCGGGGCGGGCCTTTATGCAGCCCAGGATGGTTGCGACCAGGCCGAATGTGGCGACGAACTCTCCAATCCATTGCCCGGTTCCCGTGCGGGCCGTGGTCGAGGGATCGATGAGAGGATTGTCGAACATGGCATGGGCGATGATGACCCCGGCGACGCCTCCGGCAATCTGAACCCCAACATAGAGCATGGAATCCCGCAGGCTGATTTCCCTGCGGATAGCAAAAGCGAGCGTCACGGCCGGGTTGAAATGCGCCCCCGAGATGGGCCCGAAGATCAAGATCAGGACAGCCAGGATCGCGCCCGTGGGAATCGTGTTGCCCAGCAGCGCGATAGCGGCGTTTCCGCCCGAGAGCCGGTCGGCCATGATGCCCGACCCGACGACAACCGCGAGCAGGAAGAGCGTTCCCAGCCATTCAGCGAACAATCTGCGCGCCATCGCGCTGTTCCTTTTTTCAGTTTCCGGGTGGCATCGAGAAGATGTTTCGTTACAACGGCATATGCCGTATTGTCAATATATTAGCAGATCTAATATGCGGCCCGATGGAACCGGCGGACATTTGCAAAATTCGGTATTTCGGGTATTACCGATCTATGGACCAGGAGCTTGCCATCGAAGCCTTTGCCGCGCTGGCGCAGGACTCCCGCCTCGCCATTTTCCGGCTGCTGGTTCGCGAAGGGCCGGGCGGGTTGCCGGTGGGGGAAATATCGCGGCAGTTGAGCATCGTGCCTTCGACGCTTTCGGGCCATCTGGGCGTGCTCAAGCGGGCCCGGCTGCTGAAATCAACCCGTCACAAACGGGAGATTCACTATGCCGCCAACCTCGGGGCCATGAGTGATCTGCTGCGCTTCATGCTTGAGGATTGCTGCAACGGGCGGGTTGAGAATTGCGGTGAGATCGTATCGCTGCTCAAGAGCGGCTGAGCGTTTCTCCTCGGGCGCGCAATCCCCCCTTTAACCGCCGCGCGGTTCATGGCTATGATGGCGCCATGTCATTCTCTTGGGGATGAGGACATGATGCGCAAACCGGTCCGATGCGCGCTGTTTGCATTTGTGGCGCTGTTCCCGGCGCTGGCGCGCGCCGACGTCCTCGCCCATATCGACCTCTCCGAGCAGCGCCTGTATCTCTATGTGGACGGGGACAAGAAATACACCTGGAAAATCTCGGCCGGGAAAAAGAAGGGCTGGACCCGCACCGGCACCTTCCGGCCCTATTTCCTGAGCCGGCACCACCGCTCCAGCCTGTTTCGCGGCGCGCCCATGCCCTATGCGGTGTTTTACGACCGCGACTGGGCGATCCACGGCACCAATGCCATAAAGCGGCTCGGGCGCCCCGCCTCCCACGGCTGCGTCCGCCTGCACCCCAAAAACGCGGCGGTGTTTTTCAACCTGGTGCTCAAGCAGGGGAAGAAAAACACGGTTGTGTGGATTACGGACTGAAGCGGGGGTCCCCCGGTCATCGGGGCGGAAAGGCGCTCTCAGCCGTCACCCCCGCCCCCCTCGTCATTCCCGCCCCCCCCGTCATTCCGGTGAAAACCGGAATCCAGTGCAGCGCGTGCCACACGCACCATCGCTAAAGACTGGATCCCGGATCGCGCGACTCTTTGTCTGCGCTACCGGCCTTTGGCCTATTTGAGCGCGAGTCCGGCCTCATGTAACGGACAGGCGGTAGGCCAAATCAAGAACCTGGCCGCCGCTTGTCCGGGATGACGGTATCTTGAAGAATCACATATGATCTTTGGCAGATGAATTACGGAGAGCAAGCATGGTACGCCGCGCATCACCAACTCCTGAACCGCTGCCAGCAAATCTTTCAGCTGGTCAAATCAAGGCTGCGATTCCCAAGCTTGAGCGGCGCCTTCGCGAATTGGAGGCGGTGAGCATTGATTGTTGGGACGACGCCATTAAAAATGAACTCGACGCGCTTCAGATGAAGGTCGAGGAAACGCTATCAAGTGTGTTTGGCCCAAACACACTTGAGCTAAAACGTTATGAGGTCGTAAAATTTTGGCTTCATGTGCCCATGTGGTATAACCGTCCATCTACTCCCCAGGAGTTGGTGGACGGTTATACCGAGGCAATTAGTAAGGCAATCAGCAAACTAAAGACAGCCGTGTCCCTGCTTGAGGAACAGCTTGACGATATGGGTGAGTCGCCCGGGGGTCAGGCATTGAGGGCCTATGAAGGCCTGGACCTTCATTCCGAAATCGACAGAGCAGCAGGAAGGCTCTACCAAGACGGACATCATGCCAATGCCATCGAAAATGCAGTAAAGGCGTTGAATGGGCTCGTGCGTTTAAGAAGTGGAATTGATGACAAAGACGGCACCAGTTTGATGGAGCTTGTCTTCAGTCCAAAAAATCCAATCCTAAAATTCAACGACTTGGCGGATGAGAGTGATCACAATGAACAGCGCGGGTTCATGATGATGTTTTCAGGAGCAGTGGCGGGTCTCCGCAATCCGCGTGCCCACAAGCTTATTGATGACGACGCTGAGAGAGCACTCGAATTTATTGCCTTTGTCAGCTTGCTTGCAAAGCTACTGGATGAAGCCGTCAAAGCCTAAGCACAAACCACACCCCCCCCCTAATGCGCCTCGTCCCAGTTATCCGCCGCGCGCGCATCCACCTTCAGCGGCACATCGAGTTGCAACGCGGGCGCGGGTGAGTTCTCCATCACGGCGCACGCCACCTCAATCGTCCTGTCCACCTCCGCCTCGGGCGCTTCGAAGATCAGCTCGTCATGCACCTGCAACAGCATCCGCGCCGACAGCTTCGCTTCGGCCAGCGCCGCCTCCATGCGCACCATCGCCCGGCGGATGATGTCGGCGGCCGAGCCCTGGATGGGGGCGTTGATGGCGGCGCGCTCCTTGAAGGCGCGCAGCTGCGCATTCTTGGAGTTGATGTCGGCGTAATGCATCCGCCGCCCGAACAGGGTTGTGACGAAGCCCTGTTTGCGCGCGGTCTCCTTGGTCGCTTCCATATAGTCGCGAATGCCGGGGAAGCGCTGAAAGTAAGTTTTGATATAGTCGCCCGCCTCGGCCCGCGAGATGCCGAGCTGGTTGGCGAGGCCGAAGGCGGAGATGCCGTAGATGATGCCGAAATTGATCGCCTTGGCGCGCCGCCGGACGCTAGCGTCCATGCCTTCCACCGGAACCCCGAACATTTCCGAGGCGGTCATGGCGTGAATGTCGAGGCCGTCCTCGAAGGCCTGTTTGAGCGCGGGGATGTCGGCCATGTGGGCGAGCACGCGCAGCTCGATCTGGGAGTAGTCGGCGGAGATCAGCTTGTTGCCTTTCTCCGCCACGAAGGCCTTGCGGATTTCGCGCCCTTCAGCCGTGCGTATGGGAATGTTCTGCAAATTGGGATCGGTCGAGGCGAGGCGCCCCGTGGATGTCGCCGCCATGGCGTAGGAGGTGTGGATGCGGTTCGTCTGCGGGTTGATATGCTCGGGGAGCGCGTCCGTATAGGTGCTTTTGAGCTTGGAGAGCTGCCGCCATTCCTGCAATTCGGCGACAAAGCCGCGCGCGGCCTCCGGCAGATCTTCATTGCCCGCCAGATCGTCCAGCACCCCGGCGCGCGTCTCCCACTGGCCCGACTTGGTGCGCCTGCCGCCGGGCAGGCCCATCTTGTCGAACAGGATTTCGCCGAGCTGGCGGGGCGAAGCGATGTTGAAGTCCGTTCCGGCGGCCTTACGGATGCTCGCTTCCAGACGGCCAAGCTTCTGCGCGAAATGGCCCGAAAGGCGCGAGAGCACCTGCCGCTCCACATGGACGCCGCGGCGCTCCATGCGCGCCAGCACCGGCGCCAGCGGGCGCTCAAGCGTCTCGTAAACGGTGCACATGCCCTCGGCGGCGAGCCGGGGCTTGAGCGCCAGCCAGAGGCGCAGGGTCACATCGGCGTCCTCGGCGGCATATTCACTGGCCTTGTCAATGGGCACCTGATCGAAGGTGAGGGCGGATTTGCCCGTGCCCGCCACCTCCTTGAAGGGGATGCACACATGCCCCAGATGGCGCAGCGCCAGCTCGTCCATGCCGTGGCGCCCGCGCCCGGCGTCGAGCGCGTAGGATATCAGCATGGTGTCGTCCATCGGCGCCACCTCGATGCCGTGGTTCGCCAGCACCAGCAGATCGTATTTCAGGTTCTGCCCGATCTTGAGGACGCCCGGGTCTTCCAGAAGGGGTTTGAGCGCGGCCAGTGCCTGGTCCTGCGGGATTTGCGCGGCGTCGCCCACGCCCAGCAAATCGAGCCCGTCGCCCGCGCCATGCAGCAACGGCACGTAGCACGCCTTTCCCGGCGCGGTCGCCATCGACACGCCGACCAGGCGCGCGCGCATGGCGTCGAGGGAATCGGTTTCGGTGTCGATGGCGAGATAGCCGCGATGCTTCGCCTCGGTAATCCATTCCTCCAGGGCGCCGAGTTCCGTCACGGTCTCATAGGCGGACCGGTCGACGGGCAGGTTTGCGATTGCTACCGCGCGCCGCGCGGCCAGCCTGACGGGCGTTGCCGGTTCCGCATCGCCGCCCCCCTCGCCCCGGCCCTCTCCCCCGGAGGGAGAGGGAGACTTACGCACTGGCGGGTCGGCTCCCAGCGCTTCGGCCACGCGTTTGGTCAGCGCGGTGAATTCCATCTCGGCCATGAATCCGAGGATTTCATCCGGGACAGGATCATGCACGCCGGTTCTCTCCAGCGGCACTTCGACGGGCACGTCCTGCCTGAGCGTCACCAGTTCCTTCGAAATGCGCGCCTGGTCGGCGAACCGAATAAGGCTTTCGCGCCGCTTGGGCTGCTTGATTTCGCCCGCGCATGCCAGCAGCGTTTCCAGATCGCCATATTCACTGATGAGCTGGGCGGCCGTTTTCACCCCGATGCCGGGAACGCCGGGGATATTGTCGCTCGGGTCCCCGGCAAGCGCCTGTATTTCGACCACCTTGTCCGGGCCGAGGCCAAAGCGCGCGGCGACTTCCTCGGGCCCGATGCGCTTGTTCTTCATGGTGTCCACCATGACGACGCCGGGGCGCACGAGCTGCATCAGATCCTTGTCGGACGAGACGATGGTGACATCGCCGCCCGCTTCCACCGCCTGTCTCGCATAGGTGGCGATCAGGTCGTCGGCCTCAAAACCTTCCTGCTCGATGCAGGCGACATTGAAGGCGCGCGTGGCGTCGCGGATGATGGAGAATTGCGGAATGAGGTCCTCGGGCGGCGGCGGGCGGTGCGCCTTGTATTCGGGGTAGATATCATTGCGGAACGACTTGCCGGAATAGTCGAAGATGACCGCGAAATGGGTCGGCTCGAATTCGTCATTCGTGTCCTTGAGCAACTTCCACAGCATGTTGCAAAAGCCGTGCACCGCGCCCACGGGCAGCCCGTCCGAGGGCCGCGTCAGGGGGGGAAGGGCATGATAGGCGCGGAAGATGTAGCCCGACCCGTCAATCAGAAAAACATGGTCGCCCTTTTTTACCGGACGCGGGGCCGCGCCTCGCGATTCTGATGCCGTTGCGCTCATGGCCGCGCACTATAGTGGCGCGCGCGCCGGGCGTCAGGCGAAACTTGAGCTTCCTTCCGCCGCGCACCGGCCCGGCGGGGCGTTCGGGGGCCGGCAGGATGCCTGCGGCTCAGCTCTTGTTCATGCGGCAGGGTGTGGCGGAGAGCACGCACTGAAAATGGCCGCTCTTCTTGAACTGGCGGCAGTTCATGCTGCGCCCCCGGGCAAGATGCCAGTTGCTGAGGCCGGGGTTTTTCTTCTCCGCATCGCCTTGCCAGGTGACAATTGCAGCCAGTTCGGCGAGCGCGACCTGCGGATGGGTGTAGCCGTATGAAGTGACCCTCTTGTCCACGCAGGTCATGTCGGCCCGTTCGGGCGGCGCCCCGGCGCCCTGGGTGGCGAACAGGATGCCAAGCGGTGCGGCGAACATGACAAACAGGATATAGCCGGGTTTCATCTTGCCCATCCATGATGTGAAGAGCCCTGTTCTGACAGACAGAGCCTTAGATCAGGACAATCCGCACGGCCAAATTAATCGCAATTTTTCGATAAATTTGATCTAGGGTCTGTGGACATTTAGCGCAATGCGATGATGGTTGCGGCGATGGACCAGGTTGCCTCGTAGCTTGTGTCGGTTTTGTCGTATCTGGTGTTCACGCCTCTGAACTCCTTGATTTTGCTGAAATAGTTTTCGATGAGGTGGCGCCA
>BDTT01000101.1 GCA_002897995.1 bacterium BMS3Bbin10
CCAGACACGATGCCAACGTACCGCTGTCGCAACACCAATACCGAAGCGCTTTGCCGCTTTGTGCGTCGATAGCCCACCGTCGATCGCATCAAGTACCCGGTGCCGAAGATCACAACTGTATGCTCGTGACATGAAAACCTCCCCGCAAATCAGTTTCAGGAGGGAATCATGGCAAGACGGAAAAGGGAATCCTCAATTTGAATCGGGGATGCTCAAACCTGCTCTAGGTCATACTTTTTCCCTTGCAATGTCAGCGCCGGGGCTGTTCATCTTTGGCTGAACTTTTCCTTCAATGTAGTGACCACACGTCTTGATCCAGCTCCGTAAACTCGGTCACCGGCCCTTGCAGGGTCTTAATGGCTCCCACATCTCGGCTTTCCTGCGCGACTCCCTTAGCGGGCTCGTCTTCGCGCTTGTCATCATCACCTATTGCATCTCGTTCAGCGCGCTGATCTTCCAGGGTAGTCTCAGTGGCGGATTGACTCTGGGCCTGTCGGCCCTGCTGACCGGCACGGTCATGACCTGTCTGGTGGTGGCGCTCACCACCACCCTGACGCCGGCGGGCGCCGGGCCGGACACGCCCGTCATCGCTGTCATGAGCGTTCTGGCCGCGGCGATCGCAACCCAGGTGGCGGCAGCCAATATGGGTGATGAACTGGCGGTCATCCACGTGATGCTGGCCATTTCCGTTGCCACGCTTTTTACCGGGCTCCTGCTGTTTGCACTTGGTGCATTGCGTATGGGGGTCTGGCTGCGCTTTATTCCCTATCCCGTCATTGGCGGCTTTCTGGCTGCGTCGGGGTGGCTGCTGGTCACCGGCGGTATCGAGGTGATGACTGGCGTCGCGCTGGGGTTCTCGGCTGAGTCATTTACGGCGCTGTTCGGAGCGGATCGATTGCCGCAATTCCTGCTGGGCGCCAGCTTCGCCCTCGGCGTTTTCATATTGCGCCGGACCATCGACAGTTTTCTCACTCTGCCGATCGCCTTTTTCGTGCTTGTCGTGGTTGTGAATCTGGTTCTGCTCGGATTCGGTTTCTCGGAGGCCCTGGGCGGCAGGTCGGCCTGGTATCTCGACGGGCTGACCGAGGTCCAGTTCTGGATGCCTGTTCAGGCTGTGTTCGAGTATGACATTGACTGGGGCGCGCTTATTCTCAGTTCCGCGGAAATTGGCGTCGTATGCGGCGTGACGGCCATCTCCGTGCTGCTTGATGTGGCGAGCCTCGAAGTGGCGCGGCAGCAGTCAGCCGATCTGGACAAGGAGCTGCGTTACAATGGCGTGGCGAATATCCTGTCCGGTTTTGCCGGCGGCGCGGCGGGTAATCTGTCCCTGAGCGGCAGTATTCTCATTCAGGAAGCCGGTGCGGTCTCGCGTTTCAGTGGTGTTGCGGCATCTGGGTTCGTTGCCTTGGTGCTGTTTTTCGGGGCCGATGTGGCGAGTTATGTTCCCACGCCATTGCTTGGCGGGCTCCTGGCTTATCTGGGGCTCGTCGTGCTGAACGAAGCCCTGATCCGCTCGCCGGCGCAACGCTCGCGCATGGAGACTTTGCTCGCCGGCGCGATCATGGCGGTCATCATCTATTCGGGATATCTGCTGGGTGTGGTTCTGGGCATCGTCGGGGCATGCCTGCTGTTCGCGCTGAGCTACAGCCGGATCGGGATTGTGCGCCGGCATCTGACCCGTCTCAACTTCGCCAGCAATGTTGAACGCTCTCCGCACGAGACAGCTCTGCTCAAGGAGCATGGCGAACAAATCCACGTGCTGTGGCTTTCCGGCTTTATCTTCTTCGGCTCGTCAAACCGGCTTTTCGAATTCATCAAAAGCGTGATGGACGTGCAGGAAAACCCCAAGGTCCGGTTTCTTGTGCTGGATTTCGGCGCCGTTCCCGGTCTGGATACATCAGCCGTTCTGAGCCTTATCAAGCTCAAGAACTATTGCGACGAGCGCGCCGCCCACATCGCGTTCGCCGGATTGAACGAACAGCTGCGCAATACGTTCAGGACCGCCGGGATCATTAGCGATGACGGTCCGCACCGCGCTTTCTCCGATCGCAACGAGGCTCTCGAGTGGTGCGAGAACCTTCTTCTGAGCGAGCATGAGTCCGCGGATGCAACCGAAGAGACGTTCGAGCGCTGGCTCAAGAGTGTATTCGGGGGGGAACTCGAACCAAGCCGTCTGATGTCCTATTTCGACCGGCGGGCCTACAAGGAGGGTCAGGTTGTTCTCAAGCAGGGGGGGCGCTCGAACTCCGTTGACATCCTCGCCACCGGCAGTGTCGCCATCACCATAACCGATGAACAGGGTCACAAAACGCGTCTGCGGCGCATGGCGGCGCAGACCGTCATCGGCGAGATGGGATTCTTCAGGAAAGCTCCGCGCGCGGCGGCTGTTATCGCGGAACAGCCCTCCATCGTCTTCAGGCTGACGCGAAAAAACTTTGAGCGCATGCAGGACGAAGACCCGAAAGCCGCGGCCGCGTTTTTCCGCCTGATCGTGCGGGTTCTGTCCGACCGGCTTGAATTCGCAAATCGCGAGATTTCCGCACTCGTGTGAACCGGAGCCTAGATCGCTTCATGTTTTGATGGAATCAAAACCGCGATCCAGCTTTTTGTTTATGCGTATCATTTTTCCGATAACCGGTTTCCACTTATCGGTGATACGCGCTAACTGACCAGAATGGCGATGATCGCCACATAAGTCAGCAGGTGGAAAAGCTGATCCAGTCCGAAAAGGTTCCAGAACAGCGCATCTTTCTGGGTGAGCCTGTAGCGCTTCACAAGCTGTTCCTTCGACCAGTCCAGATGATAGTGCAGCACGAATTCGCCGGTAATGATTGCGGCGGCGAGCGCGAGGGAAGAGGGGGGCAGGACAAGGAAGACCGGCAGGGTGAGGAGCGCATGGAAGCCGGCGTGAATGAGCCCGCCGGGATGGCCATAGATTCCCTTGTTGCCATATTGATAGGACGTCTGGAGAAAATAGTCGGCGATCGTATGCTTTACCGCCAGCACCACGAATGCCAGCAGGATCGCGCCAGTCAGAACAGACATCGGTTCGCCTTCTTATTCATGCCCCGGGCAAGGACGCCCGACTGCATTCCCCCCTTTTCAAGGCTAAAGGGAATATTGGGTGTGCGGAAGTTCATTTCAACGCACGGAAATGTCCCGGAAACAAAAAAAATCAATGAATTCTGCTCTCTCGCGCCGCCGTCAGGGTGTCATTCCAAGGGAAAAAGTTTTGCCCATCATGGCCGCCGCCCGGCGCAGCTTCGGCACAAGCCGCAGCGCATCCTTCATTGATAGCCGCGCCACGGGCGCGGACAGGGCGAGCCCGCCGACAATCCCGCTATCGGCAGCTCTCACCGGAACCGCGACACAGACGACGCCTTCAATGGATTCCTGGTCGTCGACCCCGATCTCATCACGCTGTATCTGGTCCAGCGCATCGCACAAGGAGGGAATGGAGGTGAGGGTCCGCGGCGTGTAGCGGGTCAAAGGTATGGCGCGCAGCAATTCCTCGCGCCGTTCCGCCGGTTCAAGACTGAGCAGCAGCTTGCCGATCGCGCTGCAATGGACCGGCACCATGCTGCCCGGCTCGAATCTCAGCACGAGGGGCCGCTTGGCCTCGACCCGGTCCAGATAAACCACTTCGGCTCCGGTCAGGATTCCGAAATTACAGGTTTCTCCGGTCTCCTCAGACAGCGCGCGCAACACCGTATGGCGCATACTGCGCCGCGTTGTCGCTTTCAGCGTATCCAGCGCGAACTTTATAAGGCGCGACCCTTCGACATAGCCGCGCTTGCCGTGATCGCGTTCCACAAAACCCAGCTCCGCCAGAACGGAGATGATGCGGTGAGCGGTTGGCTTGGTCATGCCGGTTTCGCGCGCCAGCTCCGCCATGGAGAGGGGCTGTGTGTTCAAGGTCAGGGTTTGCAATATGGAAAAGGCCTTGCCCAAGGCGCCGAACCGCAAAAGCGGATCGTCGCCCTCGGCGGGAGGCGGCTTTTTGCGGGGGCTGGAGGCGCGGGCGGGCACCTTGGCGCTCTTTGATTTTGCCATGAGGTATGGAAACCATCAGGTCCATGCATATCGGAAAGATGACAATATGCATGGACCAAAAACTGAAATCAATTGTCTTGTAGGGCGAGACGCGCGCAATGGCCCGGGAACGGCCGGTTGCTTGCCTGTCCGGTCATTTGCCTGTCCGGAGTATCGCTTTAGCGCCGGCGAATGCTATTCCGCCGCGACCTTGGATTGCGCCATTTCGTCACCGACCGCGCCCTCGGTTTTCGCTTCGGCGATTTCGTCACTGCTGAAGCCAAGTATCTCCATGAGAATTTCGTCCGTGTGTTCACCCAGGAGCGGCGAGCGGGTGACGTCGGATGGCGAGTCGGACAGTTTGACGGGGTTGCCCACGCTCAGATATTTTCCGCGGGCCGGATGGTCGACCTCGACGACGGTGCCGGTTTCGCGCAAGGAGGGTTCTTCGGCAATTTCCTTCATTGAAAGGATCGGGCCGCAGGGAATATTGAGCGGATTGCAGATTTCCATGACCTCGAATTTATTCTTGGTCATGGTCCACTCTTCGATGGTGTCGAAAATCTGTTTGATCTTGTCCAGCCGCGCGGGCGGTGTGGCGTATTCGGGATCTTCCTTCCATTCCGGCTTGCCGATCACGTCGCAGACATTGCCCCACACGGCTGCTTGCGTAATGAAATACACATAGGCGTCCGGGTCGTTCTCCCAGCCCTTGCATTTTAAGATCCAGCCCGGCTGGCCGCCGCCTGAATCATTGCCTGCGCGCGGGGTAGCCTCGCCGAACGCGATACCCTGGCCGTGCTGGGAGTATTCAGTGAGCGGCCCGTGCTGAAGGCGCTGCTGGTCGCGCAGCTTGACGCGGCACAGATTGAGCACGCCGTCCTGCATGGCGGCGTGCACCCGCTGGCCTTTTCCGGATTTTTCACGATGGTACAGCGCGGTGACGATGCCGAGCGCCAGGTGAAGGCCGGTGCCGGAATCGCCGATCTGGGCGCCGGTCACGAGCGGCGGTCCGTCGACAAATCCGGTGGTCGATGCGGATCCGCCGGTGCATTGGGCGACATTCTCGTAAACCTTGCAGTCCTCATAGGGCCCCGGGCCGAAACCCTTGATCGAAGCGTAGATCAGCCGGGGGTTGATTTCCTGAATCCTTTCCCAGGAAAATCCCATCCTGTCGAGCGCGCCGGGCGCAAAATTCTCGACCATCACGTCACAGGCCTTGAGCAGTCCTTCGAATATTTCCTTGCCCTTGTCGGATTTGGTGTTGAGCGTGATCGAGCGCTTATTGTGGTTCAGCATCGTAAAATAGAGGCTGTCCACATCGGGAATGTCGCGCAGCTGGCCGCGCGTGGCATCGCCGACGCCGGGCCGTTCAACCTTGAGCACATCGGCTCCGAACCACGCCAGGAGCTGGGTGCAGGTTGGCCCCGACTGAACATGCGTCATATCCAGAATTCGGACGCCTTCTAGAGCTTTCATTGCGTGCACCTGTTCTTGAAGAGTTGATTAAATGAGCCGGATCATTTCTTTGAAACCGCGCTCTGTGGATTGAGATTACCAATGCGGCCGCTCTCGGTGCCTGCATTTTCGTCAATCACCGCGTTGATGAGGGTCGGCTTGCCTGAATCCATGGCCTCATTCACGGCGCGGGTCAGCTCATCCGGCGTTGTCGCATAGACGCCGACGCCGCCGAAAGCCTCCATCATCTTGTCGTAACGCGAGTCCTTGACGAAAACCGTGGTGGCCACGTCCCGGCCACCTGAAGGATTGACGTCCGTACCGCGATAAATGCCGTTATTGTTGAAGACGACCACACAGACCGGCAGGTTGTACCGGCAGATGGTTTCGATCTCCATGCCGGAAAAGCCGAACGCGCTGTCGCCTTCCACCGCCAGCACGGGCTTGCCGGTCTCGATGGCGGCGGCGACCGCAAAGCCCATGCCAATGCCCATCACCCCCCAGGTGCCGACGTCAAGACGCTTGCGCGGCTGGTACATGTCGATGATGCTGCGCGCAAAATCGAGCGTGTTGGCGCCCTCATTGACGAGGATCGCGTCCGGGCGCTCCTTGACGATGGTGCGCAAGGCGCCAAGTGCCGCGTGGAAGTCCATCGGTATATTGTTGTTCCGCAGCTTCGGCGCCATCTTGGCGACATTCGTCTCGACTTTCTCCCTTATTGCGCCGGTCCACTCGGCCGGCGGGGCCGCCCAGTTGCCGTCCATGCCATCAAGCAGCGCCGAGACGCATGAAGCGATGTCGCCGACCAGGGGGGCCGCGATTCCGACATTGGAGTCCATTTCCTCGGGGTCGATGTCGATCTGGATGAACTTCTTGGGCTCCGTGCCCCAGGTCTTGCCCCTGCCGTGCGACAGAAGCCAGTTGAGGCGGGCGCCGATCATCATGACCACGTCGGATTCCTTCAGCGCCAGCGAGCGCGCCGCGCCCGCCGAGAGCGGGTGGTCATCAGGCAGCAGCCCCTTGGCCATGCTCATGGGCAGGTAAGGAATGCCGCTTTTTTCGACCAGCGCGCGGATATCTTCATCCGCCCGCGCATAGGCCGCGCCCTTGCCAAGGATGATCAATGGGCGCCTGGCGCCCCTCAGTACATCGAGCGCCCGCGCGACCGCATCGGGGGCGGGAAGCTGGCGCGGCGCCGGATCGACGACCTTGACGAGCGATCTGCGCCCGGCTTCCGCATCCATAACCTGACCAAAGAGCTTTGCCGGAAGGTCAAGATAGACGCCGCCCGGACGCCCCGAGCAGGCGGCGCGTATGGCGCGCGCCACGCCAATGCCGATGTCTTGCGCATGCAGCACGCGGAAGGCCGCCTTGCAGTGCGGCCTGGAGACGGCCAGCTGATCCATCTCTTCGTAATCGCCCTGTTGCAGATCGACGATCTCGCGTTCGGACGATCCACTGATCAGGATCATCGGAAAGCAGTTTGTCGTGGCGTTGGCCAGCGCCGTCAGACCATTGAGGAAGCCGGGAGCCGACACGGTCAGGCAGATGCCGGGCTTCTGCGTCAGATAGCCGGCGATTGCGGCGGCATTGCCCGCATGCTGTTCGTGCCGGAACGAGATGACCCGCATCCCTTCAGCCTGCGCAAGACGGCCAAAATCCGTAATCGGGATGCCGGGCACACCATAGATCGTGTTGATGCCGTTGAGCTTGAGCGCGTCGATGATGAGATGGAAGCCGTCCGTCAGTGCGTGCGTTGCGGATTTGTCATGGCTTTTTTGTTTTGGTGTATCTGTGGCAGTGGTCGACATAGAACCACTTCTCCTCTTCCGTTGCATCCCCCGGACAGTCTGCCGCCTGCTGTCCTAATCCATTTCCACGTAACGCTCGACATGGGCCTTCAAATTCAGTGTGTGTTCGCGCACCAGCCGCTCGGCCAGTTCCGTATCGCGCTCTTCCAGCGCCTCGATAATGTGCATGTGATCGACGATCGACTTGTCCGCGCGATCCTTCTCGGAAATGGTCCGTGCACGGATGGCGCGCACATGCATGAACAGACTCTGCGCCAGATCGTTCAGCAGATCGCATTTGCTCATTTTCAAAATGACCTGATGAAACCGGATATTCGTGTCGGAATATTCGTCGATGCGCGCCTTGACCGCTTCGCCGTCAAAGGTGCTGCACAGGGTCCGCAGGCTGGAAATTTCCTCATTGCTTGCGTTCAGGGTGACAAGGCGGGCAGCCATGCCTTCCAGCGCCGCCCAGACCGTGATCATCTCAAGAATCTCGGCTTTGGATTTGCGGACGATATAGATGCCCCGGCGCGGAACGATCCTGACCAGACCCTCCTGGTCGAGACGCGCCAGCGCTTCGCGCAGCGGTGTGCGGCTGATCCCGAACTGCTCGGACAGCTTGCGCTCATCCAGCCGAAGCTCCGCGTCGCCGTCATAGATATTGGTATCCATGATGGCCGCCTTCAAAGACTCATAGATTCTCGACTTCAGGGAGAAACCGTCGCCTATGGGCTGTATTTCCAATTGCAGATTCGACATCGCTCGATCTCCCACAATGGCGTCTCTCACGCCGTGTTTTCGATCATCCCCCTTGTTTTGAAAATATCGACTGGTATTCTGGTATACCATACACCAAGAGCATTCCCCAACGCAATATCCATTGAGGCGCGCGAGGCCCGCGCCGGCGCGGTCAGGCCTGTGATCTTTTCCTCTTCATTTGTCTTGCGAGGAGTTTGAGCAGCGGCAGCGCAAGCAGGATCAGGGCGGAAATCATGATCGGAGCGGAATAGGCGCGCGTGAAGAAAATCTCGAATGATCCGTTGCTGATAAGCAGCGACTGACGCAATGCCGGTTCCGCAAGCGGGCCAAGCACAATGGCGAGAACCGCCGGGGCCAGCGGATATTCCAGCTTGCGCAGCAGATAGCCGACAATGCCGAACAAGATCATCAGCCAGACATCGTGCATGCTCTGGGTCGGCGCATAGCCGCCAATCAGGCACAGCAGGAAAATGATCGGCGCAAGAAGGGTGAAAGGCATTTTCAGGACCCAGATAAAAACTGGAATGAACGCCACATTGATAATTACGGCAAACAGGTTGGCGGCATAAAGCGAGGCGATCAGCCCCCATACGAAATCTGCGTTCTGGGTGAACAAAAGCGGCCCGGGCTCCAGACCCCAGATGACCATGCCGCCAAGTAAAATGGCCGTTGTGGGCGAGCCGGGAATGCCAAGGGTGAGCATGGGCAGCATGGAGCCGGTGCTGGCGGCGTTGTTGGCCGCTTCGGGCGCGATGACGCCCTCGACCGCGCCCTTGCCGAACTTGTCGGGATCGGGCGCAATCTGCTTGGCGATGCCGTAAGACATCAGCGAGCCGGGTGTGGCGCCGGCCGCGGGCAGAATGCCGACGAAATATCCAAGGAACGAGCCCATCAGCATGGTCTTCCACATACCTAGAAGCTCTTTAAGATTTTTGACTGTCCGGCTTACGGTTACCACCGCCTTCGACAGCATGCTCTTGCCGCCGGCCTTGTAGTTTTCCTCAACGGTCCAGAGCATTTCGCCGATGCCGTAGATGCCGATGGCGAGCACCAGGAAATTGATGCCCCGCATGAAGCCCGGAATATCGCCGAACACGAGACGCGGCTCGCCCGAAATGATGTCCAGGCCGACCGCGGACAGGACCAGCCCGACGCAGATCGAAAAAAGCGTTTTCGCAATATCGTCGCCGCCCAGGCCGACAAATGTGGCGAAGGCCAGCATCATCAGTGAAAACTCTTCCGGCGCGCCGAAAAACAAAGCGACATGCGCGAGCGGCGGGGCGAAAAAGGTGAACAGAACAACTGAAATAGTGCCGCCGACAAAGGAGGCGACGGCCGCCGCGGTCAAGGCCTTGTCCGCCAAACCCTGTTTGGCCAGCGGTCGCCCGTCGAATGTTGTGGCAACCGCCGTCGACGCGCCCGGAATCCCCAGCATGATCGAACTTATGGCGCCGCCATACATGGCGCCGTAATAGATGGCGGCCAGGAAGATGATGGCGCCGGTCGGCGGAACCAGGAAGGTGAGGGGCAGCAGGATCGCAACGCCGTTGACCGAGCCAAGGCCGGGCATGGCGCCAATGAAGAGGCCAACCGTGCAACCGAATATGATCAGCATGAGGTTCAGCGGCTGGAATGCAACCAGAAAGCCACCCCAGAGTAATGTCAGTATTTCAGCCATTGGCGTATCGCGATGCGTGCTGTTGTCTCACTTGGTCATGCCTCGTGCCGGTACTTGCCGAAGAACGGCATGGAAAGGGAACTTGCGTGGTCACCCGGGCGGGCCTTCACAAGAAAATCTTGTAAAGCGGGTAGAAGATCGTCTCTTCCACGATCGGAAGGCCCTTCGGCAGAGTGATCTTCAACGCGATATCGAAAAAGAAGAATGTGGCGACCGGCGTAATTGTCGCCATCGCGGCCGTGACCGGCCATGTGTGCCGGCCGAGGAAACGGACATAGAAAATCATGAAGAGGGGCAGGGCGCCATAAACGCCGATCACATAGAAAAGGGCGACGGTTACGATGAGAGAGCCGGCCACGAGCCCGACCGCGATCAGGGTTCCCCTGTCCATGAAAACTTCCGCGGACCGGGATGGGGGAGAGGCCTTGCGGACCCAGTTCACGATGATGAAGATGCAGGAAATAAGCATGACCGTTGCCAGCCAGAACGGCCAGGCGCCGCCACCGGGCCCTTCGCCCTGTATCCAGCCTATCTCAAGCTCCGTACTCTTCCACATTAGATAAAGGGAGAAGATTCCCATCACGATGGCCATCGTTAGTTCAGCCTTACGCATGATTGGAATCTCCCCCCTTGATCTTATTCTTGATGCGGGTGCGGGTTAGCCTTTGATGGCTCCCATCTTGATCAGCATCTTGCGATGAACTTCGCGCTCAATTTTCCAGTAGTCCATCAGTTTGCTGCCGGACAAAGCGTCGCCCTGGAGAGCTTTCTTTTTCATGTAGCTCTGCCATTTGTCGGAATTGAACACTTTCGTGAACAGGCCCTGATAATAGGCCGCCGCCTCCTTGCTCATGCCAGGCGCGCCAACCACGGTGCGCTGCATGAAGTAGACGAAATCCTTGCCAAGCTCCTTGAAAGTCGGTGCATCCTTGAACAGGTCGATGCGCTGAGGCGTAAAGCAGGCCAGGGGTTTGGTGATGCCGGCTTCGAAGAAACCAAGCTGCTCCGACGGGTTATTCACCGTCGAATCGGCATTCTTGCCGGCCAGTTCCTTGGCGACTTTACCGCCGCCCTTGTAGGGCACGTATTTCATGTTCAGGCCATAGGCCGAATTGAGGAAATCGGTGAGCAGGTTATCTTCCGATGCCTTGCCCGTGCCGGCCATGATCCAGCCATTGCCTTTGGTTTTTGCGGCTTTCACGAAATCATTGACGCTATTGATGTCTTTGCGGTCGGAATTCACCCACAGGCAGAAGGTATCTTCGGCCATCCGCATGATTGGCGTGAATTTTTCAATGTCCACGCCGAGTTTCGGCTGGCGCAGGGGAGTTGTGTAGAAACTGTTCAGGGTGAACATGATTGTGTGGTTGTCACCCGACTTGCCTTTCAGATAGACAAGTGCTTCAGCGCCCGAACCGCCCGGTTTGTTGACCGGCGTGAAGGGAACCGGAGCAAGTTTGTCCTTGGCGATGATGCTCTGCATGAGGCGGACGGCCTTGTCGGCGCCGCCGCCTTTGCCGGCCATTACCACGAACTCAACTGGCTTTTTCGGCTCCCAGGCGAAAGCTGCTTGCGGAATTCCGACCGCAGCCACGCCCAGACCCAGGGCAATACCCAGGCCATAGAGCTGATGTTTCGTTTGGATCATCATTTTCCTCCCTTGGTGTTGAGCGCCGTGGCGCCCGGCAATGCAGCTTTTCGCATTGTTCAGTTGCTATGCCCGCGATCCGCAAGGCGCAACCGGATTTGGTCTCTTAAATGGACCAATTTGGTATCTGGTCGAATGTATACCAATGCCTGAACAATTGCAATCCGCTGACGTTGAAACTGCTATATATTCAGATGAACCAGGTACGGTTGCAAGCTTGTCAAGCTGGATGGCGACCGGCGTGGAGGGTCGACATTGAGCGTTAGCTGGTATATGGTATCTGGCATACCATAAAGCACAATAAGCTGGCTTATGTTTGAATTGGACACAGGCTAAACGGCCCCGGATGGGAGAATTTGATCCGGAAAGCTGACGCCGCGGTTGTGTGGCGGGGGTCGTTTGGAGGAGAGGAACGGGCACCCATGAACCTCCATGAGTTTCAGGCGAAAAAAATACTCGCAGGATATGGCGTACCGGTTCCTGACGGCGGCCCTGCGGAGACGGCCGCCGCCGCGGAGCGGGTGGCGAGAGGGCTGGCGGGCAAACGCTACGTGGTCAAAGCGCAGGTTCATGCGGGCGGGCGCGGCCGCGCGGGCGGCATCAAGATTGTGGACTCCGCTTCTGCCGTCGGCAAAGCCGCCTCGGAGCTGCTCGGCCAAACTCTGGTGACAGAACAGACGGGCCCGGAAGGGCGCCGGGTGCGCGCGGTTTATGTGGAGGAAGCCGTCAAATCGGAGCGCGACATATATATCGGGGTGCTGGTTGACCGGCAGGCCGGCAAGGTGTCGCTCATTGGCTCGGTAGAGGGCGGCGAGGATATTGAAGCGCGGGCGGCGGCGAAACCGGGGATTATCAAGACTCTTCTCGTCAATGCCGATGGCGGCGCCGCCAAGGGGGCCTATGAAGAGTTTGCCAAAAAACTGGACCTGACCGGAGCTCTGGCCAAAAAGGCCGCCTCTTTGTTCCAGGGTCTGATTAAGGCCTTTGTGCAGATTGACGCGAGCCTGATCGAGATCAATCCGCTGGCGGTAACGCCGGGGCGGGAGCTGCTGGCGCTGGATGTGAAAATGGTGCTGGATGACAATGCACTTTTCCGGCATGCCGATTTCAGGGAAATGCACGAAAAGGACGAGCTCGATCCGGTGGAGATGGAGGCCCAGGCCAACCAGATCAATTATGTCCGCATGGATGGTGATATCGGTGTTGTCGTCAATGGCGCGGGGCTGGCTCTCGCCACCCATGACATGCTGAGCGACGCAGGCGGAAGCCCCGCCAATTTCATGGATATTCGCACAACCGCGTCCAGCCTGGATATTGCCGCGGGGTTCGACCTTCTGCTGACCAACCCCAATGTGGAGGCGGTGCTGGTGAATGTGCATGGCGGCGGCATGCAGCGGTGCGACACGATTGCCGAAGGGATTGGCATCTCCATGAAGCGCAGCGACTGCTCGGTGCCGATCGTTCTGCGCTTCGCCGGCAACAATGCCGACTATGGACGTAACCTGCTCGGCAATTATGGAATTTCCTATGTCGAGGCGCGGGACATGCGCGATGCTGTCGAGCGCGTGATTGCGCTCGTGCGTTCGGAGGCGGCGTGATGGCCATTCTCGTCGGATCCGAAACCAGGGTCATTTGCCAGGGAATGACCGGACGCACCGCCTCCTATCATATCGAGCGGGCCATGGCCTATGGCACCAATGTCGTCGGCGGCGTGCGCCCGGGCAAGGGCGGAACGCGGCATCTGGATGTGCCGGTTTTCGACACCGTGAGCGACGCCGTTGCCGGGACCGGCGCGGATGCCTCGATTGTTTTTGTCCCGCCGCCAAACGCGGCCTCGGCGATGATTGAGGCGATTGAAGCGGAAATCCCGGTGGTGGTCTGCGTGACCGAGCGGGTTCCCGTGCTCGATATGGTGCGGGTGAAAGAGGCGCTTGAAGGGTCGAGGACCAAGCTTGTCGGGCCGAATTCCCAGGGCGTACTTTCACCGCAGGCCTGCAAACTGGGGGTTATGTCCACAGTGCATGAGCGGCCGGGCTCCATCGGTATTGTGTCGCGCTCCGCTACGCTCACCAGCGAAATTGTGGCCCAGACGAGCGCCGCGGGGCTCGGTCAGTCCACGACCGTCGGCATTGGCGGAGATCCCGTTCACGGCATTGGTTTCGTCGACTGCCTCCAGATGTTTATGGAAGATCCCGACACGCGCGGTATTATCCTGATCGGCGAGATCGGGGGCGCGGAGGAGGAAATGGCGGCGGACTATCTGAAAACGCAAAAGGCTTCCAAGCCTGTTGTGGCCCTCGTAGCCGGGCGGCACGCGCCGCCGGAGAGGCGCATGGGCCATGCCGGAACGCTCACATTATTCGGGCGCGCCGACGCCAACCAGAAAATCGAAGCGCTACGCTCCGCGGGTGTGCATATCGCGCCCAATCCATACGATGTCGCGGAGACAATGCGCCAGTCATTGGAATAGTCCAGGACCCATGAATGAGATGCCGAACGGCGGAAAAAACCGCCGCATCCACCCCGGTTCGGGCCGGCGCAAGGCGGCGGCCTTTCCCAAGGGGCGGTTGCTGAAAAGCGAAGAAGCCGAAGCCATCGCCGGACTGCTGGGGGAGCGCCCGCGCCGGCGCGACATGCTGATCGAATATCTGCATCTCGTTCAGGACGCCGAAGGGTGCCTGCCCGCGGGCCATATGCAGGCGCTCGGGGAGGAGCTGAAAATCCCCATGGCCGAGATTTATGAGGTGGCGTCCTTCTATGCCCATTTCGACATTGTGCGCGACGGCGAGGAACGCCCCGCGCCCGTGACCGTGCGGGTCTGCGATTCGCTCAGCTGCATGATGGCCGGGGCCGGGAAGGTGATCGCGGAACTCAAGAAAAAAGCGCCTGACACCGTGCGTATTCTGCGTGCGCCCTGCATGGGGCGCTGCGATACCGCGCCTGTCTGCGAGGCCGGGTACAGGCATCTTGACCGGATCGATGCGGGCATGGTGCTGAAGGCGGTGGAGGAGGGGCGTCTGCACGCCGATATTCCCGCCTATAAGGACTTTAAGTCTTATGAGAAAGACGGTGGCTACAGCATTCTAAAAACATGTCTTTCCGGGGAACGGCAAGTTGAGAAAGTGGTTGAACTTCTCTCCGGCTCCGGTCTCAGGGGGCTGGGCGGCGCGGGCTTCCCGACGGGGCGCAAATGGAGCCTTGTGCGCGCGGAGCCCGGCCCGCGCCTGATGGCCGTCAATGCGGACGAAGGCGAGCCGGGAACCTTCAAGGACCGCTTTTATCTCGAAACCAGCCCGCACGCCTTCCTTGAAGGGATGCTGATCGGCGCCTGGGCGGTTGAGGCGGAGGCGGTCTATATTTATCTGCGCGATGAATACCCGGCTGTGCGTGAAATCCTGCTGAAAGAAATTGCAGCGGTGGAAGGAGCCGGGCTCGCGGACCACACGAAAATACACCTGCGCCGCGGGGCTGGCGCCTATATCTGCGGCGAAGAGTCGGCGATGATCGAATCCATCGAAGGCAAGCGCGGCCTGCCGCGCCACCGCCCGCCTTATGTGGCGCAGGTGGGTCTCTTCAACCGGCCGACCCTCGTCAACAATGTGGAGACGCTCTACTGGGTGCCGGAGATTCTCGACAAGGGCGCGGACTGGTTTGCCTCTCAAGGGAAAGGCGATGCTGAGGGCCTGCGCAGTTATTCGGTGTCGGGCCGGGTGAAGGAGCCCGGCGTCAAGCTCGTTGCCGCCGGCACCACGGCGCGCGAGTTGGTGGAGGATCACTGCGGCGGAATGCTCGAGGGGCACGCCTTCAAGGGCTATCTGCCGGGCGGTGCGTCGGGCGGTATTCTGCCTGCGTCCATGTCGGATATTCCGCTCGAATTCGGCAAGCTCGAGGAGCATGGCTGTTTTGTCGGCTCCCACGCGGTCATCGTCCTGTCGGACAGGGACGACATGAAGGCGGTCGCCCTGAACCTGATGAAATTCTTTGAAGACGAAAGCTGCGGGCAATGCACGCCCTGCCGCAATGGCACGGAAAAGGCTGTCAAATTGATGGCAGCGGGGCAATGGGACCCGGACATGCTCGAGGACCTGGCATGTGTGATGGCAGATGCCTCGATCTGCGGGCTGGGGCAGGCCGCGCCCAATCCGCTGCGAAGCGTGCTGAAATTCTTCCCCGAGGATTTGAAATGAGCGACCCGGTCAAGGCTGAATCCAATATTCCCTCCCCCCTTGAGGGGGAGGGTTAGGGAGGGGGGTATGACAAGACACTCAGTTCTTTCCGGCAATCGCAGGCGCGCCAAAGCATTGCGCACCAGCCAAACGGAAGCTGAGCAGGCTCTGTGGAAAGAGTTACGCGCGCATCGCTTCTCAGGGTTGGGCTTCCGGCGGCAGGTCCCGATAGGCCCCTATATAGCGGACTTCGTGTGTCAGGCCGAACGCGTCGTTATAGAGGTTGATGGCGGCGGTCACGGTATTGACGAGAAGCTCAAAACAGATGCCGTGCGAACGGACTGGCTGACGGCGCGCGGCTATCGCGTGCTGCGCTTCTGGAACAATGAAGTTTTGAATAATCTGGAGGGCGTGCTCATGAGGATTGGCGAGGTTTGCGGGGTCGCGGTATCCCCCCCTCCCGGCACTGACGTGCCGACCTCCCCCTCCAGGGGAGAGGTTGGACAATGAGCGACCCGGTCAAATTCGAACTCGACGGAATTGAGGTCGAGGCGCAGCCGGGCGAGACCATCTGGCAGGTGGCCAGGCGCGAGGGCACGCGCATTCCGCATCTGTGCCATCTCGATGAGCCGGGGTACCGCCCGGACGGAAATTGCCGCGCCTGCATGGTCGAGATCGAGGGCGAACGCGTGCTGGCGGCTTCATGCATTCGCGAGCCGTCCAGGGGCATGAAGGTGGTCACCGCGAGCGAGCGCGCGAAGAGGGCGCGCGAAATGGTATTCGAGCTGCTGCTCAGCGATCAGCCCGAACGCGACCAGTCCCATGATCCCAAATCACGCTTCTGGAACTGGGTCGACGAGATGGGCGTGGAACCCGTCAGCCGCTTTGCGCGCCGGGACCGGCCTGCGGCCGATTCCACCCATACCGCCATCGCCGTCAATCTCGATGCCTGCATTCACTGCAATTTGTGCGTGCGGGCCTGCCGCGAGGTTCAGGTCAATGGCGTCATCGGCATGGCCTATCGCGGGCACGGCTCCAAGGTGGTGTTCGATTTCGATGACGCCATGGGATCATCGACCTGTGTCGCCTGCGGCGAATGCGTGCAGGCCTGCCCGACGGGCGCGCTGATGGAGGCGAACCTGCTCGACGAAAAAGGCGTGCGCACGCGGTTCGAGGACCGCAGCGTCGATACGCTGTGTCCCTATTGCGGCGTCGGCTGCCAGACCAGGGTCCATGTCAGGGACGATAAAATCCTCTATATCGACGGGCGCGACGGGCCCGCCAACAACAACCGGCTATGCGTCAAGGGCCGCTTCGGCTTCGACTATATCGCTCACCCCGACCGGCTGACGAAACCGCTTGTCCGCCGCGACGACGCGCCGAAAGACGCCGCCATGGAGTTGCGCGGCGAAGATGCCGGAAGCGTCTTCCGCGAGGCGAGCTGGGAAGAGGCGCTGGACAGGGCCGCGGGGGGGCTGAAGCGTGTGTTTGACGCCAGCGGTCCCAAATCGATCGCCGGTTTCGGGTCGGCCAAATGCTCCAATGAAGAGGCCTATCTGTTCCAGAAGCTGATCCGCCAGGGGTTCGGGACCAACAATGTCGATCACTGCACGCGGCTCTGCCACGCCTCGTCCGTGGCGGCGCTGATGGAGGGGGTGAACTCCGGCGCGGTGACGGCGCCTTTCACGGCTGCGAAAGACGCGGACTGCATCATCGTCATCGGCGCCCGCCCGGCGGAAAATCACCCTGTCGCCGCGACATATCTGAAGAACGCCGCGAAACAGGGCAAGGAACTCATTGTCATTGACCCGCGCGGGCAAGCCCAAGGCCTCGGGCGTCACGCGACCCGGGTCCTGCAATTCAAGCCCGGCTCGGATGTCTCGCTGCTGAACGCCATGCTGCACACGATCATCGAGGAAGACCTCTATGACCTCCAATATGTGCAGGCGAACACGCAAGGCTTCGAGGCGCTCAAGGAGAACATCAAAAAGTTCCCGCCCGAGAAGATGGCGGAGATCTGCGGCATATCCGCCGAGACGATCCGCGAAGTGGCCCGCCTCTACGCCACCTCGAACCGGTCGCTCATCTTCTGGGGCATGGGCATCTCCCAGCATGTGCATGGCACCGACAATGCCCGCTGTCTCATTGCCCTTGCGCTGATAACCGGTCAGGTGGGGCGTCCCGGCACCGGGCTGCATCCCCTGCGCGGGCAGAACAATGTGCAAGGGGCTTCGGATGCGGGTCTCATCCCGATGGTGTTTCCCGATTATCAGTCCGTTGAGAATGAGGCCATTCGCGCGCACTTCGAGGAAGTCTGGGGCGGGAAACTCAATCCCGATCGCGGCCTGACGGTGGTTGAGATCATGAACGCCATTCTCGATGACGAGATCAGGGCGATGTATATCCTCGGCGAGAACCCGGCCATGTCCGACCCCGACCAGACCCATGCGCGCGCGGCGCTGGCAAAGCTGGAACATCTCGTGGTGCAGGATATTTTCCTCACCGAGACCGCCTGGCACGCCGATGTCGTTCTTCCCGCTTCGGCGCATGCGGAGAAGTGGGGAACCTTCTCCAACACCAACCGGCAGGTGCAGATATGCCGGCCGGTTCTCGATCCGCCGGGCGAGGCGCGTCAGGACTGGGAGCTGGTCCAGGAGATCGCCCGGCGCATCGGGCTCGACTGGAACTATGAACATCCCCGCGATGTGTTCGCGGAGATGGGGCGGATGATGCCATCACTCAACAACATCACCTGGGAGCGTCTGGAGCGCGAGGAGTCGGTAACCTATCCCTGCGATGCGCCGGACAAGCCGGGCAACGAGATCATCTTTTCCTCCGGTTTCCCGACCCAGTCGGGACGGGCGAAAATCGTGCCGGCGGACATCGTTCCGCCCGATGAACTGCCCGATGAAACTTATCCGATGGTGCTGACCACGGGCCGCATGCTGGAGCACTGGCATACCGGCGCCATGAGCCGGCGGGCGGCCAATCTTGACGCACTCGAGCCCGAAGCCGTCGCCGGGCTTTCGAAGCGCGATATCGGCAGGCTGGGTCTTCAGCCCGGCGCATTCGTTACCGTGACCACCCGGCGCGGCGAAATCACCCTCAAGGTGCGCCAGGACCGGGACGTGCCCGAAGGAATGGTCTTTATTCCCTTCTGTTTCGCCGAAGCGGCCGCAAATCTGCTCACTAACCCGCAACTGGACCCGACGGGAAAAATCCCCGAGTTCAAGTTCTGCGCCGCGCGCGTGGAACCGGCTGAACGGGTGCATGAGACCGTGGAGTAAGCACCGAATCGGCGGCGCCGCCAAGCGGTTCCGACGCGCCTGGAATCCTCCGGTAACCCCGAAAATTTCCTAAAAAGTAATTGTGCTCTGCACAATACGCATAGCTGCCATGCACCAAAAAGGGCGGATTTTTGCCTTTTTTCGGGGTAAGGTTCTTGTGCAACGCCGAATTGGTGCTATGTATACCACGAGACAGAAGGAGGGTATGGACGATGACCAAGAAAATGACATTCGAAAACACCTATACTCGTTATCCCTTCGCACCTCTGGTGGATTTGGGACTGGCAATCGCGAAGTGGCTGAAGCGGGCGGCGAAGACTGCCGGCAAGTCGCGCCCATCGGACCGGCACACCGGTGTTGGCGGCGACGCAGTAGGCCACGCGAGCTAAGGACGTTTCAAAAGTAATCGGGTTTTATGCGCACGCTTCCTCCCTTGCATGCGCGTTCTGGGCCGGATCCTGCAAAACGGGGTCCGGCCCTTTTTTTGCGTATTTTCATACCTCCAAAAAAGCCACAGACATACCAGGGGCGGTTGCGTTCGACCGATGGCAGATGCTTCGAGACGCGCCCTCGCGGGCGCTCCTCAGCATGAGGCATTTGCTTGTTATTCCGCAAATAATCCTCATCCTGAGGAGCAGCCGCAGGCTGCGTCTCGAAGGATATGCGGATAGGTCAGACCTATCGCTCCTTGGTAATATTGGCGCAATGGCGCGCGGGTTTCGCTGGCTCAGGTCATGCGCCAGTTTGGCTGGCCGGGGCATTCTCCATCTCCATGTATTATCTGTTCTTCGCCAGCGCCGGATTGCTGGGGCTCATTCTTCTGCTGTTCTGGCTGAAGGATTTGCTTCGCGGCCCAAACTGGCGCGCATTGTCTATTCCGGGCTGGTCGCACGGCTGGCCCTTGCCGCCGCCGCCTTCATTATTCCCGCGCTGGCGCCGATTGTCGCGGACGCGGTGAGCGGTCGAGACGATTGAGCTGGATTCACAATCGGACCGGGCCGCATCGACGGGCCGTTTTATTCAGCCGGAGTAAGCTCCAGACGGTCTGTCCGGGTGTCGCCGCGCCAGCCCTTGTCCCGCGCAAGCAGCACCATGGCGCGTTCGGCGAGTGCGGTGATGGAGAGCAGGGGATTGACGCCCAGCGAGCGCGGCATGACCGAACCGTCGCATACGAACAGTCCGGCGTGGACGGCGTCGCCGTCCTTGTCTGAAGACTTGCGGAAAACCTGACATTTATGATTTACGACGCCGCTTTTGGCGTCGGCGCCCATGCCGCATCCCCCCAGAGGATGCGCGGTCAGGGGCTTTTCGCGCATCATCGGGGCGGCCAGCGCGTTCTTGATAAAGCTCGCCCCGGTCGCGTTTGCCGCCTCGCGCATGACCGCGTCCACGCGCTCATATACCCCCTCATCGGCGACACCCTCCCAGGCGACCGTCAGGCGGCCGTTTTTCAGGAAGAGACGCCCCGCGGCGGAATCCTGTCCCACGGCAAAGAAACTGTGGAGCTTTGAGAAAGGCCCCTGATAGACCCCCTTGAGCAGGCTCTGCGCGGCATCGCGTAGCGCGCCTTTGGGGAGAAAGGCCAGCGGCAGCAGCGGCGCCAGCCCGGAAGGAACCACGCCTTCCTGCAGAAACATGCCGAGCTCCAGCGCATCATTCGCGTTCAGGCGGGTCTGCCCGGACACGCAATTGCCGACCATGTCAATCTCCGCCTTGGGGGGATGTCCCACGCCAATGGCATTCACCCGCTCATCCGCGCCGACGCCGAACCCGATGATATCGCCATTGGCGGAAAAGCCGTGCCCGAGCCGGTCCGACACGCCAAGCCCCTTCTCCTGGGAGCGAAGCAGGATTTCCGTGGAGCCCAGCGTGCCCGCCGCAATGATGACCGTGGCGGCGCTCACCGAGCCTTGCGCCTCCGCATCCGATCCCTTGTCGCCAGTCGGAGTGTAGCGGACCAGCCATTGGCCATCGGCGCGTGCCACATGGTCCACGCTGACGCCGGTGAATATTTCCGCCCCATGGCGTTTCGCTTCCGGCAAATAGGTCAGTGCGATGGAGGTTTTAGCGCCGACATTGCAGCCGGTCAGGCAATCGCCGCATTGCGTGCAGGCAGTCTGCTCCACGCCGGCCGGATTGACCATGTCATGAAAGGCGACCGTAACTTCCGCCGCATGAGGTTTGACGCCGAACGGTTCGCTGGCCTTCTCCAGAGCCCTGTATTTGGTCAACTGCTCCGCTTGCGGGTTTGTTGCGGGCAGCATCATGCCTCGGGCACGCTCGAAAGCATCATCCAGAAGCCCGTCCCGCCTGATCTCTTCGGGCCAGGCATTGTCCTGGAAGACGCGCGCGTCGGGCCGCATGGCGACGCCGGCATTGATAAGCGAGCCGCCCCCCAGTCCGCAGCCGACGAAAACGTCGATGTCCTCTCCGATGCGGAAGTCGAACAGCCCGTCGCGAGACCCGAATCTGGTTGATGCGCCGGTGATCTGAAGCTCGCGCCTGATGGCCTGGAATTTGTCGGGAAACTGGCCGGCGAGGAATTCCTTGCCGCGTTCAAGAACACAAACCCGGCACCCGTATCCGGCCAGCCGGGCGGCGGCAACGCCGCCACCGTAACCAGAACCGATCACCACCACATCATAGTGCGGCCCGATGGTATCCAGTGGCTGTGAGAGAGACTGCATGTACTCACCGTCAAACTTGATAGGCGGCCATGCGCCAGGTCGCCGAAATGTTGAACAGGGGCCGAATGGGCTGCGACTCTAGGCACAAACCGGCAGGCTATTATGTGACCCACGTCAGGCGCATGAACGGTTGGTTGAGAGCGCCCATCCTCCTGCGGTGCCGGTGCGGGATGCGTTTCGAAACAACCTTCCACACCGCGTTCCCCGGCCTGCAAGGCTGATTTACCAATAAAACCAACGAAAATTGTCATTCAGGGAGGGAGGGCATAGAGCTTTGACAAGCAGAAATTCTGGTTTCGTGCACAACACATAACCGTAGGTGGCCAAAGTGTCGCAGACCGACACGACTCTGCCCCGGCCCCGGTCCGCCGGCCGGACCGGGCAGGGCGAACGAGCAGAGTTCATATCGCGAAAGCTGTTTTGCGATCTGGTGGCGCTGTTTGAGGTGCTGCTTGTTCTCGCCTGCGGCTGGGTCGCAAAGATTGCCTATGTCGATATGGTTCTGCACGCCAGCCAATCGGTCTGGCAATATATGAATGCCGCCTTGCTCGGAGCGGTTTTGAGCTATGGCGTGCTGCATGCGCGCAATCTGTATTCAGAGGAAAAGATTCGTAATTTTCGCGGCTCCATTGCCGGCGTTGCCCTCGGCCTTGCGATGGCCTTCTTTATTCTGATTGCGCTCGGGTTCCTGTTCAAGATTGCGCATACCTATTCCCGGGGCTGGCTGTTGCTCTGGTTCGCATTGGCCTTCGCGGCGCTGGCCGGCGAGCGCTGGCTTGTGGCGGCATGGATGTCCAGGCGGATAGAAAGCGGGTTCTTCCGGCAGTCGGTGGCGATATATGGCGCGGGAGCGGTCGGCCAGCAGGTGCGCGACTACCTTCTGGAGGAAGATATTGGCGCCGAACTGATCGGTATGTTCGACGACCGCGCCTCATCGGAACGCAGGGAGGGTGACAATGCGCCCATTTCGGGCGGACTGGACTCCATTCTCAAATTCGGCCGCGAACACCGGCTCGATCGTATAATCATCACCCTGCCTGCGTCCGCCGCAACCCGGATACTGGAGGTTATGGACGCGCTGGATGAGTTGCCGTGCGAAATTTATCTTTGCCCCGATCAGATTGCCCTGAAACTGCAACGGCCGCGTATTGCCTATATGGGAAAGCTGGGCCTGCTGGAGATGCAGCGCAAGCCCATGAGCGAGTGGGACCATATCGCCAAGGCGGTGCTGGACTATGCCGGCGGCGCAATCCTGCTGGTCCTGCTTTCGCCGCTCATGGCCCTGATCGCGCTGGCCATAAAACTGGAGAGCCCGGGGCCGGTGCTGTACCGGCAATTGCGCCACGGCTACAATCAGCGGGTCATATCCATACTGAAATTCCGCACAATGACGGTGACCGAGGATGCCTCGTCATTCCGGCAGGCAAGCAGAAACGATGCACGGGTGACCAGGGTAGGGCGCGCGCTGCGGCGCGCCAGCCTCGATGAGCTGCCGCAGCTCATCAATGTCATTCGCGGTGAAATGTCGCTGGTCGGCCCGCGGCCTCATCCGCTGAAGCTCAATTCCGAGTTCGAAAAGCGCGTCCAGAAATATGCCAACCGGCACAAGGTGATGCCGGGCATTACCGGACTGGCCCAGATCAACGGGTGCCGCGGCGGGACGGAAACCGATGAGAAGATGAAAGAAAGAATCTCTCACGACCTCGATTACATTAAAAATTGGTCCATTCTCCTCGACATCCAGATTCTGATGCTGACGATTTTCTCCGTCATCCGCAGCGATAATGCCTATTAGCTCGCTCTTTTCTTTGATTTAGAAAACCGCATTAATATTAATAGTTTACAAGTTAATATTAAGAGCTGGAACATGCCCGTGAGGCGAAAATCCCGACTATGGTGAGTGCAAACGAGAATAAGGCGCAGTTTGTTTTCCGCGCCGGGAAAGTGGGCTCATCACAATGGCTAACAGATACCAATTCGACGTGCCGCGTGTTCTGGTAACCGGTGGCGCTGGATTTCTCGGCTCGCATCTTTGCGAACGGCTTGTGAAGGATGGCCGCGAAGTTCTGTGCGTCGACAATTTCTATACCGGGCGTCGCTCCTCGGTCGGGCACCTTCTCGATGACCCGCATTTTGAGTTGCTCCGGCATGACGTCACGTTTCCGCTCTATGTCGAGGCGGATGAGATTTACAATCTGGCCTGCCCGGCCTCTCCGGTGCATTACCAGCATGATCCGGTCCAGACGACCAAGACGTCGGTTCACGGCGCCATCAACATGCTGGGGCTGGCCAAGCGCCTTGACGCCAAGATCCTGCAGGCCTCGACCAGCGAGATATACGGCGATCCGGCGGTGCATCCCCAGACCGAGGAATATTGGGGAAACGTAAATGCGATGGGACCGCGCGCCTGCTATGACGAGGGCAAGCGGTGCGCCGAAACGCTCTATTCCGACTATCGCCGCCAGCATGGTCTGCGCACCAAGATCGCCAGGATTTTCAACACCTACGGACCGCGCATGCATCCCAATGACGGGCGGGTGGTCTCGAACTTCATTATGCAGGCGCTCCAGGGCGAACCCATCACCGTTTACGGTGCGGGCGTCCAGACCAGGTCCTTCTGCTATGTCAGCGATCTGGTCGATGGCCTGGTGCGCCTGATGGCGACGCCCGACGAGATAACCGGGCCGATCAATCTGGGTAATCCGGTTGAAAAAACCATCCTGGAGCTTGCCGAAATGGTGGTGCGCTTCACCGGATCGGGATCGAAGGTCATATTCGAAGACCTCCCCGTCGACGACCCGCTCCAGCGCTGCCCCGATATCACCAAGGCCAGGACGACTCTCGACTGGCAGCCGAAGGTGTCCCTGGAGGATGGCCTGAGGGAAACCGTGGCCTATTTCAAATGGTATATCGAGCGCGGACAGGGTTCGCCAAGAGAGCAGAGACAGGCTGAGCTGCACGCAAGCTAGGGCGTTCAGCGAATTGCGGCGGGGAGCTGCAACAAACCGGTATCAAGAGGATTGGGGTGAGCAAGACCGTCGTCATCACAGGTTCGGCCGGCCTTATCGGCTCGGAGGCCGCCCGGTTCTTCCATGAACGCGGCTTCCGCATTGTCGGCGTGGACAATGACATGCGCCAGACGTTTTTCGGCAAGGATGCGTCAACGGAGTGGAACCGGCGGCGGCTGGAAGCGGACCTGAAGTCCTATCGCCATGTGAACGCCGATATTCGCGACGAAGTGGCGATGAGCAAACTTTTCGCCGAACTGGGCGGGAAGGTCTGCCTGATTATTCATACCGCCGCACAACCCTCGCATGACTGGGCGGTGCGCGACCCGTTCGCCGATTTTTCGATCAATGCAACCGGAACGCTCGTGCTTCTTGAGCTGTGCCGGCGTCATTGCCCCAATGCGCCGTTTATTTTCACATCCACCAACAAGGTCTATGGCGACCGCCCCAACTCGCTGCCGCTGGTCGAGCTGGAGACCCGGTGGGAGCTGGACGAAAGTCACGCCTTCCACAAGCGCGGTATCGACGAGTCGATGTCAATCGACCAGTCCATGCATTCCCTGTTCGGGGCCTCCAAGGTCGCGGCCGATGTGATGGTTCAGGAATACGGGCGCTATTTCGGGCTGAAGACGGCGTGCTTCCGTGGCGGGTGCCTGACCGGGCCGTCCCACTCGGGCACGGTGCTGCACGGGTTTCTCGCCTATCTGATGAAATGCACCGCGACCGGCAGCCCTTATACGGTTTTCGGCTATGGCGGGAAACAGGTGCGCGATAACATTCACAGCCACGATCTGGTCAACGCGTTCTGGCATTTCTTCCGCAACCCGCGCTCCGGGGAGGTCTATAATATCGGCGGTGGCCGCCACTCCAATTGTTCGATGCTCGAGGCGATAGAGCTTTGCGAATCCATTTCGGGCCGGCGTCTCGATCACACTTACGAGGAAGCCAACCGGATGGGCGACCATATCTGGTGGATTTCCGATACCAGCCGCTTTGAGGCGCATTATCCCGGCTGGTCGCCGCAATATGATATCGCGGGCATTCTGGAAGAGATTTTCACCGCGAACCATACACGCTGGCGCGAAGCCTCGTGAAGCCATGATCAATGACGGCAAACGGAACGTCCTGGGCATCAATGTCAGCGTCATCGATTATGAGGGCGCGGTCGCGGAAATCATCCGGGCGGCAAGGGAACGCGCTCCGCTCAAGGTGAGCGCTCTTGCCGTCCACGGCATCATGACCGGCGCACTTGAGCGCGAGCACCGCTGGCGATTGAACGGGTTCGACCTGGTGACCCCGGACGGCCAGCCGGTCCGCTGGGCGCTTAATCTCCTGTACGGATCGGGCCTCAAGGATCGCGTATACGGGCCTGATCTGACGCTGAAAATTTGTGAGCGCGCCGCGCGGCAGGGGCTGCCCGTCTATCTGTATGGAAGCCGGCCGGCGGTGCTAGAAAAACTCCAGGCACGGCTGATCGAAAAGCACCCCGGTCTCATCATTGCCGGCGCCCGCCCGTCCCTGTTCCGGCCCAGCACCGATGCTGAAAAGAAGGCCATCGTGGAAGATATTCGCAACTCAGGCGCGCGCATCGTCCTGGTCGGTCTGGGCTGTCCGCGCCAGGAGGTGTGGGTTCATGAATATGCCGCTCTCTTGCAGATGCCGGCGCTGGCGGTCGGCGCCGCGTTCGATTTTCATGCCGGACTGCTGAATTATGCGCCACGCGTTATGCAGGACAGGGGTCTGGAGTGGCTGTATCGGCTCGTCCAGGAACCAAAACGGCTCTGGCGGCGCTATTTGCTTCTGAACCCGGCCTTTCTGGCCCTGCTGTTCGCGCAATTCGCCCGTTTGCACTCTTTTTCCGATCCGGGTGTGGAACCGAAGAGCCCGCGCAACTTTGCCTGAGGCGACGAATAATTTGCCCTGAAAATGCATGGAGCCGCGACATCGAAGCAACCGGGCGGCAGCGCCGAATTTCCCGGTTTTCCGCGATTAACCTCAATGGCCGAGACTGTTTGAAGCCCCCGGAGGCTTCACTTAGGCTCAACGGATTGGAACGGACAGAAGCTTGCCGGTCCGCGGATTTTCCCGTCTGGCCGGGCCTTCCATAAAGAATTCAATCATCCACCCGTGGCGGCGGCGGTGGCAAACGTTCGAAGGACCCGCGTGCAGAGCCATGGAAGAAACTCTTGAGCTGCGAGACATATTGGAGATTTTGAAGCGCCGGCGGCGTCTGATCGCCGGTGTATTCATCGCGGGAATGGCTGCGGCGCTCCTTTTCCTGTTGCTCGTCACGCCGAGATACACCTCTGAAGCGGCATTGAAGTTCAATCCCAGCCGGTTTGAAATAAGCGCCCAGAAGTCGAATGTCGGTTCTGAACTTTTCGACCGCCTGATGGCGGGAGAAATAGCCGCGGTCAAATCACCCGCCATCCTGATGAAGGTGCTCAAGGCGGAAGATCTGCTGAATGATCCCGAGCTCAACAAGACGACAATGACGGAAATGGTTGCGCGCGGATTGAATGGTCTGTTCGGTTACGCGCAAGCCGACGCCAACCATGACGCGAAGATCCTGGAGCGTTTCAGGAAGAAGCTTCAGGTCGGCAATCCGGACCGGACCAATCTTATCTCGATATCCTACACATCGTGGGACGCCAAAAAATCCGCGCTGGTCACGAATGCTGTCGCCAATGCCTATCTTGCCCAGCATCTGGATAATCGGCTCGCCTCGACGCCCCTGGCGGCAAAGTGGCTCAATGAGAGGAAGGTCGCTTTGCGCGAGCGCTGGCGCCGTTCGGAAGGCGCCGCCGAGAAGTTCAAGGCCAAAAATAACCTGAGTTATGTGAGCGGCGAGAAGCTGAGAGAGCAGTATATCGACAGATTGAATGAGCAGCTGGTGCTGGCCGGCACCAAAACCGAAGCGGCCCGGGCGCGGGTCGAGCAGGTTCGCCAACTGCTCAAATCGAGGAATTATCAGCAACTGGCCAATATGTTGCAGTCAGACGTGCTGACGCAATTGCGCGACCGGTTCGCGGCGGCCTCTCAGCGCGAAGCCTCGCTCAGCATATCGCTCATGCCCGGTCACCCCGAAGTGCGGAAGGTGAGGGCGGAGACCGCCAGTCTTCGTGCCCAGATCGAAAATGCCGGACGGCGTGTCCTTGATAATCTTGAGGTGAGATTCCGTGCGGCGCGTGAGCGCGAAGAATTGATCCGGGGCAATTTCGATAAAACCATAAGCGGAATCCAGGATTCAAGTCCCGATCTGGTGAAATTGCGGGAGTTGGAGCGTATGGCCGCATCCGACCGGTCGATCTTCGAGACGTTCCTCAACCGCACGAACGAAACACTGGAACAGTCCACGGGTCAGTTTGCAAACTATCGCCTGATCCAGGTCGCCCAGGCTCCGACTCAACCGAGCTTTCCCTCCAAGTTCAAGGTTCTGGTTCTGGCGGCGATCGGTTCGCTGGCAGCCGGACTGGGCCTCTCATTCATTCTCGAGACACTCTGCAATACATTCAGGACGGGAGCGCATGTTTCAGATGTCCTGAAACTTCCCGTACTCGCGACGCTGCCAAAGCTCACCAGAAAAGAGTTGACCGGCGCCGAATTGAGACGAAACCCGGAGAGGGTGCTCGCCCATCAGCGCGGTACGGCATTCGCGCATGGCGTCGCCGCCCTGAATATCGGCTTGCGCCCGGCTCACGGCGATGCGCCGGCCCGGCTGCTTGCCGTCACTTCCGCTCAGGAGCGCGAGGGCAAGACCATGACGGCGGCAAGCCTCGCGCAGGAAGCGGCGCTTTCGGGGTGCAAGGTGCTGTTGATCGACGGCAACTGGAAAAATCCGCGCCTGCGCGCAATTTTCGAGACACATTCCCGCGCGGTAAGTGTGAATGGGCGCCGCAAGAATGGTCAATCGGAGCCTCTGCTGCTCCACGATTTATCGACCGGACTTGATATCCTGCCGGCGATGGCGGGAGCGGGCAATTCGTCCAGATTTGGCGCGTCGGAGGAATTCGCTGCGCTTCTGAGTTCGGCCAGGGACACTTACGATCTCATAATCCTCGATACCGGCCCGGTTCTGTCCGACTCCGACAGTTGGGGGCCCATAAGCGAGGCCGACGGGACGCTGTTTGTCATTCAATGGAACCAGACGCGCCGGGATGTCGCCGCCCGCGCCCTGCGGACGCTCGAAACCCTTGATGCGAAGGTGATCGGTGTCGTTCTGAACGGTTCCGATCTCCAGCAGATGGAGCAGGAAAACCAAGTTGTTTCCGCCGGCTTCACGCGCAGAGCCGCGCCAGCGGTCAATGGCAGGCATGGAATCGATGATGGCGCCGCCAAAGCTCAACCCAGGCCGGGCCTGCACAGCTTTTAAGGAGCGGGCTGCGGCGCCGGGCGGAAGCCCGAAGTGAATGATCGCGGCAGGACTGCCGGACTCAAATTGCGGACATATTAGATGGCCATGAAATTAAACGGACCGCGGCCCGGCGGGAGCTTCCAGCAACTGAAAATGCTGGCCGACAGGTTCTCCTATATCAACTGGGCGCTTGCCGATCAGGCGATAGTGAGCGGTGCGAGCTTTATAACGACGGTGCTGATCGCCCGATATCTCGGAATGGAGGAATTCGGCCGCTTCGCACTGGCGTGGCTCGGTGTGTTTTTCGCTCAGAACCTGCAAATCGCGCTGGTCGTCGCACCGATGATGACAATCGGCCCCAAACAGCCGGGATCGCAGCGTTCAACCTATACCGGTTCGGTTATTCTCCAGCAGGGCGTTATCGCGGCGGCAACAACGGGCGTCGTCTATTTCAGCGTCGTGCTGGCGGATCTGTTTGCGCCTGAATGGCGCCTGGGAACGGTTGTTGTGCCCCTTACGGTGCTGGTGCTTGTCGGTCAGTGCGCCGAATTTCTCCGCCGCTATTATTTCACCTTCAACCGGGCAAGGATCAGCTTTACGATCGATTTTGCGCGATATGGCTCGCAGACCGTGTTTCTGCTTGGCCTGTGTGAAGGCTTTGTGGTCGAAGCAAGCATATCAGCGGTGCTCTATGCAATGGCCGTGGCGGCGCTCATCGGCCTGATCCTGGGGCTTCTGTTCTTCGGGCCGGTGTCCTTCCAAGCATCGAACATGCGCCGGACGCTCTCCCGTCACTGGTACTTTGCGCGCTGGCTCATACCGACGGCCGTTGCAAACTGGTGCCGTGAGAATTTCGTTTACACTGCCATCGCCGCCACGCTCGGGCTTTCCGCGGTTGGCGCCTTGCGCGCGGCGCAGCAGCTTGTCCGCATGGTCAATGTCCCCATCCAGGGTTTCGACAATATTGTCCCAATGCGCGCGGGTGCCGCCTTTGCGGGCGAGGGCTTTGGCGGATTGGTCGATTTTGTCGATGGGTTCGTACTCCGGTATACGGCGGCAATCTCCGCCATGCTGCTGGTGATCGCAATATTCGGTAATTTTCTCCTGACTCTCATATATGGAGCCGAATATGCCGGATATGAGCATCTGGTCGCCGCCTATGCCGCGATCATATTTCTCTATCTGGTGCGCAACGTCCTTGCGACCATGCTGCGCGCAATGGAGACGACGATTTTCGAATTTTACGCGTCGATTTCCGGCGCGGTCCTGGTCACGGCAGGTTCTCTCCCGCTGGTGAGGGCTTTCGGCATGCCCGGCGCAATGGTCGCTTTGGCCATGTTCGAATGCGTCATCATCCTCTCTTTGTCATTCGGTCTGCAGCGCCGGCATGTGGCGGGGATGTAAGGCGGGTGGTCCAATGAAAATTCTCATGAGCGCATTCGCCTGCTGCCCGGGAAAGGGTTCCGAGGAAGGCGTCGGCTGGAACTGGGCGGTTCAGGCCGCGAGCCAGGGCCATGAGGTGGCGGTCCTCACGCAGACCTGCGACCGCCGCGCGATTGAGGCTGAAATTGCAAAAGGCCAGCTGCCTGAAGGCCTCAGCTTTGATTTCCTGATGCCCGCGTGGCCGGCCGCGCTGCGCAAGGTCAGCCTGAAACTGGGCATGGGGGGCATGTCCGATCATCTGACCCATCTGGCGTGGCAGTTCGCGGCTCCGGGTCATGTCAGAAAACACTATCGCCAGGCGGACTTCGATATTGTTCATCACATCACCTATGGCGGCATCCGCCATCCCACTTTGCTCGGGCGGCTGGCGCTTCCGCTCGTCCTGGGCCCGCTCGGCGGCGGCGAAAGGGCGCCTTACAGGCTGCGCCGGAGCTACCATTGGCGCGGGTGGCTCTATGATCTGCTCCGCGATATCCATACCTGGTCGCTGAAGCTCGATCCGATAACCCGCCTGGCCTGCGCGGATGCGCTCGCAATCTATGTGGAGACGCCGCAGTCAAAGTCCGCGCTGCCGCGCCGTCACCACCATAAAATATCGGTTCATACGGAGATCGGAACGCACCAGCTGAATTCACCGCCACCGTCACCACCGCGCCGCGCCGGTGGACCTCTGAGGCTCATTTATGCCGGCCGGTTCCTCTACTGGAAGGGCATGAATATGGGTCTGCGCGCCGTCGCCGAGGCACGGGCCAGGGGCGTCGATGTGCGACTCACCATGGTGGGGTCGGGGCCAGATGAAGGCGCGTGGCGCCGGCTGGCCGGCGAGCTGGGCCTTGGCGATACGGTGGACTGGCGTGGATGGGTGCCGCAAAGCGAGCTTATCGAACTCTATCGATCCCACGATGCGCTGCTGTTTCCCAGCCTGCATGATTCCAGCGGCAATGTCGTACTGGAGGCCTTCGTCAACGCCGTGCCCGTGATCTGCCTGGATCTGGGAGGGCCGGCCGAAATGACGGACGCCAGTTGCGGGATGGTTGTCCCTGTGGAGGGGCGAAGCGTCGAGGACTGTGTTGGCGGTCTGGCCGGGGCAATTGAAGCCATGAACGCGTCGGCAGATTTCCGTGAGCGGTTGAGCAGGGGCGCCCGGGCGCAGGCCCGCCGGTATCGGTGGGCGGATGTCGTGCGCGCACTTTACGGCGATGTGGAGCATCGTCTGCGCAATGAGGCTCCGGTCCCGCGGCGGGTCCCTCGGCCCCTCCAGCTGGAGCAATAGGCATGTCTGTCCGCCCCCGGCTTTTCCAGACAAAGCTCCGCGCCGCAGCCATGAAGCAGGTGAGGCGATGAATCTGATCAAACTTCGCGCCGAGATCATGCTGCTGGTCGTCGCGGCCTATCTGATCCTCAATCAAGGGGCCATGATGGTCCGGATTCCGCCAGCGGCCGGATCCGGCCTGCCTGTTGGCGAGGCCCTCGTCATTCTGTTTGGGCTGACGCTGGCCCTTGAAACCCGGCGCCTGCCAAGCTTTGCGGCTGTTGCGCCCGTGGCGGCGTTGCTCGTCTGGTGGGGGCTTGCGGTCACGCAATTAATTATCGGACTTCCAAAATACGGGTTCTGGGCGGTCCGCGATGCCTCGCATGCCATTGAATCCTCGTTCCTCTGGATTGGCTTCGTCGTCGCCGCCGCTCCGGGTTTTTTGGGGCGCTTTTCAAGCTGGTTGCGGGTGGTGCTGAATGTCGGCGCGTTCTATGCGCTTCTCTATCCCTTCAGAGAGACGCTGACCGGCCTGTCTCCCAAGCTCGATGCCGCTGCCGGATACACGGTTCCCCTGTTCTTCAATTTCATCTCGGCCGGTCTTGTGCCGCTGACCGCGGCCGTGCGCTGGCTGGTCGACCGCTCCAGCCTGTTCGGGATTCCGGCTGTTTTTCTGGCGGGAGCCATGATCGTCTACTGCGCCGTCATCTTTCAGATGCGCACGACCTATCTGCAAATCATGGCGGTATTCATCGTCATGATCGCCATCCAGCCGCGCATTGCATTTAAGATGTCTCTTGGCATGCTGTTCGGGCTTGCCGGGCTCTCGCTGGTGCTGGCGAGCGGTATTGAGATCACCGGGCGTCTTGGCGAAAAATTCTCTCTGGATTTCTTCTTCCAGCATTTTGCGGCGATTTGGGGCGTGCAAGGCGATGGCATGGTTCGCGATGCCGCCCTTGGCGTTTCGCAACGGCTGCGCTGGTGGGCCGATATTTGGCGTCAGTTGAGCGCCGATGTGCAGACGCTTCTTTTCGGCCTCGGATACGGCATGCCGCTGACAGACTTTTACTTCACTGGCGATATCCGGGTCCGCGAGCCCCATAATTCGATTATATCGATTGTGGCGCGGGTCGGCTTTGCCGGACTTTTCTTCTTTATCCTGTTCCATCTCGCGCTGTTGCGCGTCTGGGTGAAAGCCTATCGCTGGTGCGTGAAGAACGGCGAGACGCTCTGGCGGAACAATCTGCTCATTATCGGCGTCTATTTCCTTTTGATGTGGATTTACTCGATCGGCGAGGACGCATTTGAAAAGCCGTATAACGCGATCACCTACTATTTTCTGTGGGGTGTGGTGCTGCGCGTCTATTATGAAATCCTGGCGCCGCAGGGCCGGTTGCGGCGCAAGCATGAAGCGGCGCGGGCCGCGGCGGGCCGTGCGGCTTTGTGATATCTGCGAAAGTGCTGGTGCGGATTATGCGGTGGTGAATGCCGGGCTGTTTATGAGTCCACGGACCGGCTAAAGCATGCGCCCGTTCAGCCGCGTGGCGTCGACAAGCTGCTCCGCCTTCAAAAGACGTTTATACCAGTCCACCGTCACCGTGCGGGCGCCGAGGTCGACAACGCCCGCCTTCACCGCCTCGTAAATCTCGCGCACGGCAAAGGGCACATCGTATTTGGGCTCGAACCCGAGCACGCTCCGGGCTTTATCGAAGGAGACATTGTAGCTGCGCTTGTCGTCGTTATCCGGCTCGACCTCGATCGTCACCTGGAAGGGCAGGTTCTCACGCACGGCAAAGGCCAGGCAGCGAATTTTCTGGTTCTCGCCGCCGATATTGAAAACCTGTTTATTGACCTTCTCCGCCGGCTGCGCCGCGATATTCAGAATCGCGCGGGCAACATCACGCACATGAATGAGCGGACGCCACTGATTGCCTCCGCCCGCCACGGTAATTTTACCGCTGTCGATGGCGTTCCGGGTCATGGTGTTCACGACCAGATCGAACCGCATGCGCTTGGACAGACCATAAACGGTGGCGTTGCGAAGCGCGGAAACGCAAAAATCCGCATCGCCCATGGCGATGACGGCGCGTTCCGCATCAAATGTGGAGCGGGCATATTCGGTGAGCGGATTTGTCGGCGACTTCTCGGTTAACTCGGACGTCTCGCCAAATCCATAAACCGAGCAGGAGCTCGCCAGTATGTAGCGCGCGATCCCTGCGGCCCTGGAGATTTCCGCCACATGAACCCGGCCGCGATGGTTGATGGAGGTGGTGAGATCGGGGTCGAGTTCACCGCTTGGATCGTTTGACAGGGCCGCAAGGTCAACCACCACATCGACGCCCGCCAGATCATCGGCGCGCAGGTCGCGAATGTCTTTTTTTGTGGTGCTGAATTTCGGGTTGGACGCAAATTCCTCGAGCAGATCCTCACCGAAGAAGAAACGGTCCAGCGCAATGACTTCATATCCCTTGCCCAACGCCAGTTCGACCAGCGTGGTTCCGATATAACCGCCTGCACCTGTGATCAGTAATCGCGCCACTTTTGTTATCCTTTGTTTTCTTTTTGACCGGCCGTCAGGCTCGCTGCCTTACGCCGCTTTGCGTGTCAGTTGATCAAGTTCGCGCCGCACGCAATCTATGACGCGGATTTGCGCCTTTTTCTCCAGGGTCGGATAAAGAGGCAGACTGACCGTGCCCTGTCCCCAGTTCTCGCTGACCGGGAAATGATCGGGGCCGTAGCCATAGCGGCCCCGGTAATAGGTCAGGGTGGGGACGGAGCGGTAATTCACCGTGCAGCCGATCCCGGCCGAGTTCAGGGCAAGAATAAAGTCATCGCGCATCCGCGGGTCGACCCAGACCGGGAACAGGTGCCGGGCATGGCGGGCACCCTCGACAGGCTTCTGCAATCTCAGGCGCTCGTCATTGCCGAATGCCGCTTCATAGCGGCTGGCGATCTCCTCGCGCTGTTCGAGTTTGGCGTCGGCGGCTTCGATTTGTTCGGGCAGCAAAGCGGCCAGCAGGTCGGGCAGATTGGCCTTTACGCCCATCCGGACCATGTCCCAGTGATTGTATTTCTCGTTGCGAAACCGGTCCACGGCGCCAGCCGACATGCCATGGAGCCGCGTCGCGCTGAGCTTTTCGGCAAACTCCGCATTCCTTGAAATGACCGCGCCGCCTTCGCCGCAGGTGATATTCTTCGTTGCGTAAAAGGAGAAGATGGCCGCATCGGAATGGGCGCCGGGCTTATCGCCATGCAGATCGCCCTCAAAGCAGTGGGCGGCATCCTCGATGATATGGATCTCGTCGCCGGCCACGGCCCGCAGACCGGCGATATCAACCATTTGCCCGTAAAGATGGACCGGGATCACCGCCCTGGTGCGCGGCGTCAGAACGGCCTTCACCGTCTCGGGCGTCATCAGCAGCGTTTCGGGGCACACATCGGCGAAAACAGGTTTCGCGCCCAGCAGCTCCACCACATTGGCGGTGGCGATGAAGGTCATGGCCGGAACTATGACTTCGTCTCCGGGTGAAATATCCAGCGCCAGCAGACTGGCCAGCGCGCCATTGGTCCAGCTGTTGGTGAGAAAGGCGTGGGGCACGCCGAAACAGGCGCAAATCCGCGCTTCGACATCGCGGCCGGTCTGGCCCGAAGTGAGGATCGCGCTGTCGAGCACCGGTGCGATATGGCGCACCGCCTCACCGGACAATTGATGCTTGTAGAATGGCACTTTCATTGCGCTGATTCTAACCCTGGAAAATATTTGTGTGACGGCTGCTTGGCCGGACCTGCTCAGCCCAATTATCAAGGCAGGCGGGCAGGGAGGACAGGCCGTTACTGGCATACAAATAAACGCCAAATTCCGGGGAAAGGTAAGAATTTGCCCGTGTTAATATTAATCCCGGTCAGGGGTGCCGGCGGGCTGTTCGACATCGAATGCCTTGCCGACATTGATGCAATGCCGAACGCATAAGCGGATAAAGCACGCTCAGGCCGAAAACGCCTGTATTCCGGTCTGCGCCCGTCCGAGGATCAGCGCGTGAATATCATGAGTGCCCTCCAGGGTATTGACGACTTCCATATTCATCAAATGACGGATGATATGAAATTCATCGGATATGCCGTTTGCGCCATGCATGTCGCGCGCGGTGCGCGCAATTTCCAATGCCTTGCCCGCATTGTTGCGTTTGACCAGTGAAATCATTTCAGGGGTCGCATTCCCTTCGTCCTGAAGGCGGCTGACTCTCAGGACGGCCTGCAGACCAAGCGTGATTTCCGTTTGCATGTCGGCGAGCTTTTTCTGGATCAGCTGGCTGGCGGCCAATGGCCGGCCGAACTGCTTGCGATCGAGAGTGTAGGACCGGGCCGCGTGCCAGCAGAATTCAGCCGCTCCCATGGCGCCCCAACTGATGCCGAAACGGGCCCGGCCGAGGCAGGATAACGGTGCGCTCAGGCCCTTGGCTTTCGGCAGGCGATTTTCTTCGCGGACAAAAACATCCGCCAGACTTATCTCACCTGTTGGCGACGCGCGGACGCCGAATTTACCCGGAATTTTCGGCGTCTCGAGCCCTTCCATCTCCCGCTCGACGATAAACCCGCCGATTGCGCCTTCATCGTCTTTGGCCCAGACAATGCAGAGATCGGCGATCGGTGAATGGGTGATCCAGGTCTTGTTGCCGGAAAGCCGGTATCCCCCATCGACGCTTTTTGCCCGGGCTTTCATGCCGGAGGGGTCTGAACCATGGTCCGGTTCCGTCAAACCGAAACAGCCGAGAATTTCGCCGCGCGCCATCCCCGGGAGGAAACGCGTTTTTTGTTCTTCGCTGCCGAAGCTGTGGATCGATCCCATGGCCAGTCCCGACTGGGTGCCGACCGCGGAACGAAACGTGGTGTCGACGCGCTCCAGTTCACGGCACATCAAGCCGTATGAAACATGGCTTAAGCCCGGACAGCCGTAGCCTTCCAGGGTTCCGCCGAGAAACCCCATTTCGCCGAACTCAAGCATAAGGTCGCGTTCGAAAATCTCATGGCGGTTCCATTCCACGATCAGCGGCATCAGACGGTCCTGCGCAAAATCATGCGCGCTGTCGCGGATCAGCCGTTCTTCCTCGCTCAATTGCGAATCGAGCAGCAGCGGGTCCGCCCAGTCAAAGATTGGCGGCGTCGCGTTCATGAGCCTGTGCGCTCCATCACCATAGCGATCCCCTGGCCCAAACCGATGCACATGCTGACCAATGCATAGCGCCCGCCTGTTCGCTGCAATTGCCGTGCCGCCGTCAAGGCGATGCGGGGGCCGGACGCACCCAGCGGGTGGCCGACCGCGATTGCGCCGCCGTTGGGATTGACGCGGCTGTCATCAAAAGCGATATCCATCCCCTTGAGACAGGCCAGAACTTGCGCGGCGAAGGCCTCGTTGATTTCGATCACATCCATATCGTTCATCGTGAGCCCGGCGCGTTTCAGGGCGATTTTCGAGGCCGGCACGGGGCCGTATCCCATGATCCGGGGCGCCACGCCCGCGACGCCACTTGACAGGATGCGCGCGAGAGGCGTCTGTCCGGCGCTTTCGCCGGCGGATTGGCTGGCCACCACCATGGCGACAGCGCCATCGTTGAGGCCCGAGGCATTGGCGGGGGTGGTGACGCCGCCGGGGACCAGAGTTCTCAAGGACGCCAACTTCTCAAGCGGCGTATCGGGGCGCGGGAACTCGTCTTCCGTAACGACGGCGCCGGGTTTCTTTCGCCCGCCCGGAACCCTAACCGCGTGGATTTCTCCGGCAAAAAAACCATCGGCTTTGGCCGCCGCGTATTTCCGTTGAGATTGAAAGGCAAACCTGTCGCACTCTTCGCGGCTCAGATCATATTTGGCGGCGAGGTTATCGGCTGTTTGCGGCATGGTGTCGGCGCCAAATTCTTTCTCGATTTCCGGGTTTGGAAACCGGGCCCCGAGAGCTGAATCGAAAACGGTCATTTGCTTGCTGAAAGCCTGTTCGGATTTGCCGACGACAAACGGCGCCCGGGTCATGCTTTCAACACCGCCCGCGATCATAACCTTTCCTTCGCCGCCGGTGATGGCATGGGCCGCGGCAATGATCGCGCCCATTCCGCTGCCGCAGTTG
>BDTT01000102.1 GCA_002897995.1 bacterium BMS3Bbin10
GCATCGAAGCGCCTGAGCGGCGCGGCGTCGAGGCCGTGGCGGGAATACCAGGCCTCAAGGCGCGCGCGCGCCTTGTCGCCCGCGCGCAGCCCGAGAAATTCCGCAGCGTTGTGACTCAGAAAGGCCTGGGCGTTCCTCTCCGCCCCCTGGCCGACGCCGTAAATCTTGCGCCGGTACATATGCGCCACAACGGGCAGATAGTCGGCGTAATAAAATTCCTTCGACAGCATCGACCAGTCCGACCCGTAGAGCATCCGCCGCGCGCGCCTCGCCCCTGCCTCGCCCGCGAGAAATCCCTTGCGGATGGGATCCAGCGCCTGCGCCGCCGCACCGCAGCGCTGGCCGGTTCCGGTGAAGGCGTCCATCAGCATTTCGGGATAGTGGGCAAGATCGGTGTAGATATTGGGATAGGCGTCCATCAGCGCGCCGATGCCAGTGCGCCATTTCCGCCGCTCTGCGGTTTCGCGCGACCCGCCGAAATGCGCGAGATTGAGTTTCAGCGCCGACAGCCCGGGCTGCTCCAGCACCTTGCGCCAGCCTGCCGGATGCGCGCGGGCGCCGTAGCCGATCTTCTCGCCGGCCGAATTCGTGAACGCACCCGCTCCATTGGACGGCGCGGTATGCGCCATGACCGGCACGTCATGGGCAACGCAAAATCTGTAGAGCCCGAGCAGGGCTTCATCGAGGAGGGCGCCGAAGTCCTGTTCATAGGGGGTGTTCGCCAGCGCGGGCGGGAAGGCTTCGGCGGGAAGCGCGGCGTTGCCGAGCGGCGCGAAGCCCATGGGAGGATAGAGCTTCACGCCGACAAACCCGCGATTGAGGATGGCGTCCTGAACCGTTTCAAGAGCCGTTTGCATACGCCGCGGCGAGCCCGCTCCCACGGTTGCGTTATGGTGCAGGTCGCTCACCTGGCGCCACGGACAGAACGACACGAAGCCGTGGCAGCGCCCGGGATAAAGCCGTTGAATCATTTCCGTAAGCTCGACCTGCCGGGCCGGTTCGGTCTGGCGCAGTGAAAAGGCGTCCGTGCCCAGATCGCCGACACTCGACTCGCCTTCTCCGCCCGCCCCGAGCCAGTAATCCATATCCACCATCGCCGGCGTGAACAGGGCCACGCCGGTGTCCGGCAGGTTGAGTTCATTGGTGGCGTTCAGCGCCTCGAAAATCTTGTGACGGAAACCGGTAAGAATGGTGACCAGGTTTCGCACCGCCGTGATGTTGTCGGCCACGTCCGCGCCATAGCGGGAGCGAGCCGAACCATGCGCGAATTTCGGAAGGCCGGGGCTGCGTGCAAGCGCCGCCAGCTCCGGCTCCCCGGCGAGCCGCGCCTCCAGCACCGCGCGCTCCTGTTCATAACTTGGCGTGCGCCCCAGCGTTTGGGAGGCAAAATCACCGATTTCAGATTCCAGCCTGCGCCGGTTGGCGGCGCTCAGATGCACCGCATAGTTGGGCAGGAAAACCTTGGTGACGAAGTGAATGACCGGAATATCGCGCGCATTGAAAATATGGCAATGGGCATCGATGATCGGCAGACCGCGTATCCATGTGTCCCTGGCGCCGATCATCGAGCGGCAGGCGTTCGGGTGGCCCGCCGCCGGAGCCGGCCCCGGAAGCGCGCCGGTAAATCCTGTGCCCGCCATGGCCATCAGGCCGCCGAGCAGCACGCGCCGGTTTATGGGAAATTCGGCGTTCATTTTCAAACTGTTCCAGATCGCTTCATGTTTTGATGGAATCAAAACCGCGATCCAGCTTTTTGTCTATGCGTGTCATTTTTCCGATAACCGGTTCCCACTTGTCGCTGATACGCACTAGCCGCTCGCATTCGAGGATGGGGGCTTCGTTTTGTGCCGCGCGGGCGTGACCGGAATATGACCGGGGAAGCGAAGCCGGGGAAGCGTTGCGCAATCATGACCCCAGGAGCTGCCGGGCCCGGGCAACCAGATTTTCCATCAGCGCCCCGGCGTCGGTTTCCCGGTTGAGGCCGACCGCCTGACCGGACCACAGGGAAACAAAGTCGCGCGAGGCGCGCGCCGCGCTTTCCTTGCGCAACGGCCCGGTCAATATGTTCATCAGGGGAAATTCCGGCAGGGACCCTTCATGGGGTTTCATCTCCTCGATATAGCGGTTGGCGAGACCGCGCGCCGGGCGGCCTGAAAAGGCGTCCGTCACCCTCGTGTCCTCATCGCGGGCTTCAAGCAGCGCCTTGCGGTACACCGGGGCAATGCCCGCTTCCGCGCAGTTGAGAAACACCGTGCCGAGCTGAACCCCGGCGGCCCCGAGCGCGAACGCCGCCGCAATGCCCCGCCCGTCGCCGATGCCGCCGGACGCGACCACCGGCGCCGACACCGCGTCCACAACCTGCGGCACCAGAGCCATGGTGCCCACCTGCGCCTGCTCGTAAGACGAGGCGAAGGTGCCGCGGTGGCCGCCGGCCTCGAACCCCTGGGCAACGATAATATCCGCGCCGCCGTCTTCCAGTATCTGCGCCTCGCGTACCGTCGTGGCCGAACTCAGCACCAGGATGCCGGCATCGCGAAGCCGCGCGACCAGAGCTTTTTCCGGCAGGCCAAAATGAAAGCTAACGACCTTCGGCCCCAGCTCCAGCGCCACATCCGCCATTGCCTCGTCGAAGGGGAGGTGCGCCGGCCGCATATCCGGCACATCGCCAAGCCCAAGCTCCTCGTAATAGGGCGCAAGCCACTTGGCCGCGGCGGCGGCCCTGGCGGGGTCCTCGCCGGGCGGGGGATGCACGAAGAAATTGATATTGAGCGGCCCGTTGGTCGCCCGGCGGGCCTGCGCGACAGCGCCCCGCCAGCCCTCGCCGTCGAGCATCGCCGCGGCGATCGATCCCATGCCGCCGGCCTTGCCC
>BDTT01000103.1 GCA_002897995.1 bacterium BMS3Bbin10
CCAGTATTCTTCCCGGGGCGCGCTCTTTTTCTAGTTCATCTGGCGTCATTCTTGTCGTCATGGATGTCCGATGGGGGTGTCTGGCGCCCGCCCCGAGGCTCGCACTGAAGGCTGCTCTTAGGCGAAGTTCGCGGATTTGGCCACGGATTTGGAGTAAATGGTTGGTGAAACGGCCTTTTCAAGCCCAGATTTTACGCTACCGTTGCGCGCGCGCAACACTCGGCTGGCCAATTTGGCGTTGCATTGGGCCAGGAACGCGGATATATTAGAACAAATACAGAACAAACGGCCTGTATTTCAAACCGGTCGAATCATCTGTGGACAGGTGTGGACAGAGCGGCGCACCGCTCTGGCGGCGGTCTTGCCGCGCAGGCTAATGTGAATCGAATTCTTCATGGCGGCTCTTGAGTCCCGGGCGCCGGGGCGAAGGGGCTGTCGCAATTACGCCAGATGGCGAAGGTCCAGATGGCGAAGGAAAGGAACGCTTACATGGCCGGATCGATCAACAAGGTCATTCTCATTGGCAATTTGGGCGCGGACCCGGAAATCCGCTCCATGCAGGATGGCCGCCCGGTGTGTAATCTGCGGGTGGCGACGTCCGAGTCCTGGCGCGACAAATCCACTGGCGAGCGGCGCGAGCGCACCGAATGGCACCGGGTGGTGATTTTCAATGAAGGCCTGTGCCGGATTGCCGAGCAATATCTCAAGAAGGGCTCCAAGGTCTATCTGGAAGGCCAGCTTCAGACCCGCAAATGGGAAAAGGACGGGCAGGACCACTATTCAACCGAAGTGGTTCTGCAGGGCTTCAATTCCACGCTCACCATGCTGGACAGCAGGCAGGAGGGTGGGTCTGGCTATGCCGGCTCGAACGGCAATGACGGCAATTTCGGCAAGACCGGCCCGATGGATAAGGGCGGAAGCGGTTCTTTCGACAAGGACATCGACGACGAGATTCCGTTTTAGCTCCGATCGTCTTTTTTGCGGCGGAAATTTGGAAGGTGGCGCAAAAAGGGTCCGTTTTGTAGCGGTTCGCAGGCATCAGAATCCTACTTCTGTTGGCTCCAACAATTGCTGCGGAGAAATTGCCGCGCCTATGAGTGGTTCTCGTACTCCTCCGGCAGAACTCTAGTGCGCAACATCACTCCAATGTTCATTCGCTGCTGACCGGGGTTCAACCCGTCATACCGTTTGGTGATCCCATATCGCCGCGCGACCTTATAGAGCCTTTTGAGACTAAGCGTACCATCTGATCGCTTCACTTGTTCGCTAAGCCATATATTAAATGGGCTGTTGGCAGTGTTCTTTGCCCATGCCTCTCGCTGTTCACGCGTAATTTTCATCGGACGGTCACCTCGGCCTGGACGGCGATAGGTGGCTCCGCTTGTGAACAAGTTAGGGCGTGTGATCCGCAGGCTAGTGCGGTCCAATTCGTAACCCAAGGCCTCCATGACCTGCCGCGTCATATGCCCGATCATCTGCTTAGTGCGATCATCCCGTATCTCCACCCCAAACTCAGCAACCAAACCTGCTGCAAGTGGTTCGACTGCAACACGTTCAAGAAGCGTAGCCGTCTCGATGCGGATAAGGTTATCGGGTCGTTTCAGGAAATCCCACAAATTCGCGCCAAATTCTGTTTCGGCAAGGTCGCGAAAATTTTGAGGTCCATATTCGAGAGATGACAGGTCAGGCATTGATCGAATAGTCATATTATGGCCTCTCTTTTGACAGGTGTCACATGTACGCTGATTATTGACATATGTCAATAATACGCCTATATGTTTTTAGACAGGTAAACTCTCATGTGTGGTCTTTTGGTGATCGTGAAAGTGTCGCAAAATCAATTGGATTTGCGACGATTGTCTGGAATCCGGTCATTGTGATAATTTAGACCAATGAAACTTCTCTCAGACTTGGGTAACCTGAAGCGTCCACTCGATTGAGTTGGAGTCCATGGGAAGAGAGAAGGTGCAAAAGGAAGATGTGACGGTCATCCAGACGGATTGAAAGAAACGCCCTAAAAAACCCCTTCAAATGCCAGGGGCGGTTGGGTTTGATCGATAGCCATACTCCGTCATTCCGGCGAACGCTAAGAATCCAGCTGCTGCCGCATAGTAATGTCGCAGGGTCTGTATTCTGGACCCCGGCTTCCGCCGGGGTGACGGGGTTGGACAGGGCGGTGAGTCAGTCTCCAATGCCGTTGGTATAACACTGCAAGAGCGCCACTATTCATCATCCCTCGATGCCGCCCGCGTCTTCCGGCGTTCCACCCATAGGGCCCATCCATAGCCCAGCAGCATATAGACGACGACGACGCCGAGCGCGGCGACGATCCATTGGTAATACATCATAGCGCTTATCACTTCTGTTCCGCGCGCCGCTGTCTGCGCGACGTCATCTCTGAACCTCGATGAACAGGAGCCTGATCCGCCCTGCCTCATCGCTGCTTGAGGACGCTCAATCTGTCGCGGCGCATTTGCCGCCCATTCACTTACCAGCCGTTTACCCGGGGCCACCGTTCCACAATCTCGCCGCCGCGCACGACATTGTAAACATCGTAAGCGGCGCAGGTCATGCAGGTGTGGTTCGGCGCCACGCGCACCTGCGAACCGATGGGCAGACGCGCGAACCAGCTTTCATCGGGCACCGGCACCAGCCCGTGTTCCTGATAGACTTCGTGGACACTCAGGCCGGGGAAGCGTTTGCCGGTTTCCACGTCGCACACATAGCCGTATTTTGCGTCCGGCAGATAGGCATTGGCGCTGATATCCTTGGACAGCGCCAATGCGCCCGCATCGAGGACGAGGGATTTGCCGGCTGTGTTGTGGCCGATGACGCTGGCGAGCACACTCACGGCGATATCCTCGAGCGCGCAGATGTTGCGCGAGACCTGTGACAGATCCCAGAACAGATAGACACCGGCGCGCGCTTCCGTAACGCCTTCCATGTGTTTTGCATGCAGCACGGTGGGCGTGGAGCCGACGCTGACGATTGCGCAGTCGTGGCCGGCCTTGCGCAGGGCCTCGGCGGAGCCGGCCGCCGCCGCGCGTTCTTCTTCCGCAATCGCAGCGATCTCGTCCGCCTTGTCGCAGCCGTAGGAATGCCCCGCATGGGTCATGACCCCGGCCGGATGCAAATTCGATGCGTCCTCAAGGGCCCGGGCGACGCCGAGAAGCTCTTGCGAAGCTGGCCCGACGCCGGAGCGGTGCTCGCCGCAATCAACCTCGATCAGGAATTCGAATTTCGCCCCTAACGCGCCGGCCCGCGTGTCGGCCGCGCTCACCAGCTCCGCGCTGTCGGCGACCAGCAGGACCCGCGTGCCGGTTTCGCGCTGAATCTTATCGGCATGGGCCAGTTTGTTGGGCGTTGTCGCCGCCGCGCACAGAATGTCGGTGTAGCCGCCTTGCGCGAAATAATCCGCTTCCCTGAGCGTGGATACGGTGATGGGCGCGGCTTTGCCGGCGACTGTGAGCTGCGCCACTTGGAGGGATTTGGGAGTTTTCAAATGGGGGCGCAGGGTCACGCCGAGTTTGCCGCAGCGCGCGGCCATCATGCCGATATTGCGTTGCAGCTGGTCGGGGTCCAGCAGCAGGCATGGAGTTTCAGCCTCGGAGAGTTTCATGGCCTGGGGCCTTTTTGGACTGGTTGAGGGGGCCGGCAAGGTTGCCGCCAATCTTAGCCGCGCCGCCAGCCGCCTACAATCTTCTTCTCCCGCGCGGCCGGAACATGCTCTAGAATGCCGGTATGCACGCCCCGGCGCGCCTCACGGGAGATGGCTTATGAAACGAAACATGGCCGGCAAATATGTCCTGGCATTCGCCGCATTGACGATCCTTGTCTCCCCGCCGGGAATAGCCGGGGAGGCCGATGTCGTCGGCGTTAAAATTATCAAGGAAGGCACCGGCACCTACCGCTTCGATGTGTCTGTCCGCCATGCCGATGAGGGGTGGAAGCACTATGCCGACAAATGGGATGTCATGGGCCCGGACGATACTGTTCTCGGCACCCGCAGGCTCGCCCATCCCCATGAAAACGAGCAGCCCTTCACCCGGTCGCTGCAAGGCGTCGAGATTCCCGGCGGCGTCGAACAGGTGAGCATACGCGCCCACGATTCGGTGCATAAATATGGCGGCGCGGAGATGCGCATCGAGGTGCCGCGCTAACGGATTTCCCCCGATTTCGCGTAATTGCTATAACCGATTGATATGAAATAATTTACTGTTACCAAACGGTGCCGTTTTTCTGCCCGCCGGCGTTGCGGTTATGGAGTGGAATCGGGTATAATTCCCAATTCTTCATAACGCATTCGCGCTGCTTTCCCGCTTAGCCGCTGAATTGCCTGCCGCTTGGATGATTTGGGGGGCGGCATAACGCCCATAAAAGGACGCAGGTTCCACTTTGTCAGACATTGACGATATTCCGCCTCCGCCCGGCGGCGGGGAACCCGGGGACCCTTCCGACATAAGGCCCATTACCATCTCCGAGGAGATGAAGCGGTCCTATCTCGATTACGCCATGAGCGTGATCGTCTCCCGCGCGCTGCCCGATGTGCGCGACGGCCTCAAACCCGTTCACCGGCGCATTCTCTATTCGATGCATGAGAATGGCTATGACCACAACAAGCCCTACCGCAAGTCGGCCCGGGTCGTCGGCGATGTCATCGGCAAGTACCATCCCCATGGCGACACAGCGATCTATGACGCGCTGGTGCGCATGGCGCAGGATTTCTCGCTTCGCCAGCCGCTGATCGACGGTCAGGGCAATTTCGGCTCCGTGGACGGCGACCGGGCGGCCGCCATGCGTTATACCGAATGCCGGCTGCAGAAGATTTCCCAGTCCCTGCTCGAAGACCTCGACAAAAACACGGTCGAGTTTCAGGACAATTACGACGGCTCGGAATCGGAGCCGACCGTACTCCCCGCGCGCTTTCCCAATCTGCTGGTCAATGGCGCGGGCGGCATCGCCGTCGGCATGGCGACCAATATCCCGCCGCATAACTTAAGCGAGGTCATCACCGCCTGCATCGCCTATCTCGATAACCCCGAGATCACCATCCCCGAGCTGAACGAGATTATTCCCGGTCCCGATTTCCCGACCGGCGGGTTCATTCTGGGGCGTACAGGCATTCGCTCCGCCTATGAGACCGGGCGTGGCTCGGTCGTCATGCGCGGCCGGGTGTCTGTCGAGACCATCCGCAAGGACCGTGAGGCGCTGGTCATCACCGAGATTCCCTATCAGGTGAACAAGGCGACGATGATCGAGAAGATCGCGGAGCTTGTGCGTGACAAGCGGATCGAGGGCATCAGCGATATTCGCGACGAATCCGACCGCGACGGCATGCGCGTTGTCATCGAATTGCGCCGCGACGCGGTGGCCGATGTGGTGCTGAACCAGGTTTACCGCTTCTCGCAACTGCAATCGAGCTTCGGCTGCAACATTGTCGCGCTCAATGGCGGGCGGCCCGAGCAATTGAACCTGAAGGACCTGGTGCGCGCCTTCACCGATTTCCGCGAAGCCGTTGTCAGCCGCCGCACCAAGCATCTGCTTACCAAGGCGCGCGACCGCGCGCATATTCTGGTGGGTCTCGCGATCGCGGTCGCCAATGTGGATGAGGTGATCGCTCTCATTCGCAAGTCGCCCGATCCCGCCACCGCGCGCGAGGCGCTGACGTCCAGGGACTGGCCGGCGCGCGATGTGGCGCCGCTGGTGGAACTGATCGCCGACCCGCGCCACAAGGTTTCCAGCGACGGCACCTGCCGGCTTTCCGATGAACAGGCGCGCGCCATTCTGGAGTTGCGTTTGCAGCGTCTCACCGCTCTGGGGCGCGATGAGATCGGCGATGAACTCAAAGGACTTGGCGACAAGATCGAGGACTATCTCGACATATTACGCTCTCGCGCCCGGATCGTCGCAATCGTGAAGGGCGAACTCACCGCCATCATGGAAGAGTTCGGCACGCCGCGCCGCACCGAAATTATGGAGGGCGGTCCGGATGTGGAAGACGAAGACCTGATCGCGCGCGAGGACATGGTCGTCACCGTATCCCACAAGGGCTACATCAAGCGCGTGCCGCTCTCCACCTACCGGGCCCAGCGCCGCGGCGGCAAGGGCCGGGCCGGCATGGCGACCCGCGATGAAGATTTCGTCACCCGCATTTTCATCGTCAATACCCACACGCCGGTGCTGTTCTTTTCCTCGCGCGGCATGGTCTACAAGATGAAGGTCTGGAAGCTGCCCGTGGCGCTGCCCCAGGCGCGCGGCAAGGCGCTTATCAATCTTCTCCCCCTTGAGACCGATGAACGCATCACCACCATCATGCCGCTGCCGGAGGACGAAGAGTCCTGGGCGACGCTCGATGTGATGTTCGCCACCAAGAGCGGCACCGTCCGGCGCAACAAACTCTCCGATTTCGTCGAGGTGCGCCAGAACGGCAAGATCGCCATGAAACTCGCCGAAGGAGACCAGATTCACCGCGTCGACATCTGCAGCGAAAGCGACGATGTGCTGATGACCACCGCCGGCGGCAAGGCAATCCGATTCCCCGTGACAGATGTGCGCGTGTTTTCCGGGCGCACCTCGACAGGCGTGCGCGGCATCCGGCTCGGCAAGGACGATCGCCTCATTTCCATGGCGATTCTGCATCATATGGATGCGAGCCCCGCCGAACGGGCGGAATATGTCCGTCAGGCCAATGCCAAAAGGCGGGCGGAGAGCGGCGAGGCCGAGGCGCCGGAGGAAGAGAATTCGGCGGATGCCGAAGATACCGAAACGGCCGAGTTGACGCCTGAGCGTTACGCGGAACTGGGCGCTCATGAACAGTTTATTCTGACGATCTCCCAGAACGGTTACGGGAAGCGCTCTTCGGCTTACGAATACCGCGTGTCGGGGCGCGGCGGCAAAGGCATCATCGCCATGACCGTCAATGAGCGCAACGGTCCGCTGGTCGCGTCCTTCCCGATTGAGGAGGGCGGCCAGATCATGCTGGTGACCGACGGCGGGCAACTCATCCGCGTGCCGGTGGAGCATATCTCGATCATTGGCCGCTCGACCCAGGGCGTCATCATTTTCGACACCGGCGAGAGCGAGCGTGTGATGTATGTCGAGGGCATTCCCGAAGAAGAAGAGGGCGACGAGGAAGATATCGAAGAAGGCGGGGAAGCTGGCGGTGATGTCGATGGCGGCGATATCGAAGGCGAAGCGCCCGATGAAGGCCCGGAAGAAACCGGCGATAGCAGTTAAGCTGCGATTGCGGCATGATGCATCGCGCCGGCACGCCTGTCAGGGCGCGAAAAGGATAGTGCAATGTCGATAGAACTTTATCTGGCTTTTGTCCTGGCGAGCGCCGTTCTCGCCGTGACGCCAGGTCCGAGCGTGTCGCTGATTATCGCCAATGGCACCTCATCGGGATTGAAAGGCGGTTTGTTGACGGTCGCCGGCGGCATCACCGGCGTTGTGCTGCTCGTAAGCGGCGCCACACTCGGCATGAGTTCCGTCATGGCATTGATGGCGGACTGGTTTGACCTGCTCCGCTGGGCCGGCGCCGCTTTTCTGGTCTGGCTCGGGATGAGCCGACTGTGGAAGGCCTGGAAAAACGAACCTGCCGCCCAACCGCTGGTTACTTCCGGGCGGCGCTGGTATTGGCAGGGGCTTGCAGTGTCCCTTTCCAACCCCAAGATGCTGCTTTTTCTGGGTGCGTTTTTCCCGCAATTCGTAAACCAGGACGCACCGCTTGCGAGCCAGCTCTGGCTGCTCGCCGTAACATTCATAGCGATTGTCACGCTGATCGACGCCACTTATGCGGTTCTGGCCGGCACGGCGCGCGCATGGATCACGGAAAAGCGCGTCCGTCTGGCAGACAGCGTGACAGGGGTTTTACTCATCTGCGGCGGTCTCTGGCTCGCCGCCGCACGGCGCGTCTGACGCGCCCCGGTCCAACCGCATCTCTCCGCGAGGAACCTAGCACATGGCCCGCACAGGCTTTTATCCCGGCAGCTTCGATCCGCTGACCCTTGGCCACATGGACGTCATCGCGCGCGCCGCGAAGCTCATGGACCGGCTGATCATCGCGGTCGGCCAGCATCATGGCAAGAAGCCGCTGTTTTCCATTGATGACCGGATTGAAATGCTCAAAGTGGAAGCTGCGCTGCTCGGCAGGGACGCCGGCATTGAGATCGATGTCCAGACCTTTGACAATCTCGCGGTCGACGCCGCGCGGGCCGTTGGCGCAAATGTGATAATTCGAGGCTTGCGGAACTCGGGAGATTTTGAATACGAAGTGCAAATGGCGGGAATGAATGGCGAGATGGCTCCCGATATCGAAACCGTTTTTCTGGCCGCGTCTCCTGAGGTCCGTCATATCGCGGGCACGCTTGTCCGGCAGATCGCCTCCATGGGCGGCAACGCCGGGCCATTTGTGCCCGACTCGATCGCGACCCGGTTGAGCGAACGTTTTGGCCGTTAGTCGTGGCGCGCCCCGCCACCCGTATTCGACATTGTAAAGATAGGCAGATTCCCATGAGAATGCTTCAGAATTTCATGCTTTTTCTTGTGTTTGGCGCATTGGCCATCGGGTCCGTTCAGGCTCAAGACGCCGCGCTGGACAAGGGAAATATTCTCTATATCGACCTGAAATCGGGCCGGGTGGCCATCCAGTTGCGGCCTGACCTGGCGCCCAAACATGTGGCCCGCGTCAAAAAACTGGCCCGTGAAGGATTTTATGACGGCGTCGTCTTTCATCGCGTTATCAAAGGCTTCATGGCGCAAACCGGCGACCCCAAGGGTACCGGGACGGGCGGCTCGAAATACCCTGACCTCAGGGCTGAATTCTCAAAGGAGCCGTTCACGCGCGGCACAATCGGCGCGGCGCGTACGCGCAATCCCAATAGCGCGAATTCGCAATTCTTCATCACTCTGGCGGCGGCGTCCCATCTCAATGGCCAATACACGGTCTGGGGACGGGTGATTCGCGGCATGGAGCGCGTCGACGCGATCAAGCTGGGGTCTTCGTCGCGCAACGGCGCTGTCGATAAGCCGGACAAGATGCTCAAGGTTCAGGTTGCCGCCGATGTATCCGATCATGCGGTCCTGAGCGAACCCCTCAGCCCGGTTGCCGGCCAGACCACCCAGCGCCGCGGCAGCTTTTAGCGCTCCGCGCCGGTTCATTGCATCTTGACGCCTCGCGCCTCCTCGCCCATCACTGTCGCCAGATTCAAATAGAATTTGGAAATTCAGCCCTGAGGGGCGGGGAAGCGAGCGAAAAAATGGCTGAAAACGATCCGGAAAACACTTTGATTCTCGAGACCACCCAAGGGACCGTTACGATCGCGCTGCGGCCGGACCTGGCCCCCAATCATTGCGCGCGGATCAAGGAACTGGCGCGAGAGAAATTTTACGATGGCATTGTGTTCCACCGGGTCATCGACGGCTTCATGGCGCAGACCGGCTGCCCCCAGGGCGCCGGCACCGGCGGATCGGGCCAGAATCTGTCCGCCGAGTTCAACGATGAGCCGCATGTGCGCGGCACGACTTCGATGGCGCGGGCCGCCAGTCCCGACAGCGCCGACAGCCAGTTCTTCATCTGCTTTGATGACGCGTCATTCCTGAACGGCGAATATACCGTCTGGGGCAAGGTCGTGGACGGCATGGAGAATGTCGACAAGATCAAGCGCGGTGAGCCGGTCAATGATCCCGACAAGATCATTTCCATGCGTGTGGCGGCGGACGCCGAGTAGCTTTGCGCATTCGCGCGCTTACAGGGCATTCACGTGCGCGTTGACGATTTCGATTTTGAGCTGCCCGGGGAGCGTATTGCGCTGAGGCCCGCGCGGCCGCGCGACATCGCGCGGCTGCTATGCGTCGACCCGGATGCGGGCGAGCCGTTTCAGGACCGGGCAATCTGCGATCTGCCGGAGATTCTGGAGCCGGGCGATGCGCTTGTTTTCAACGATACCCGCGTGCTTGCGGCGCGCCTCGAGGGGCTCCGCCATCGCGGTGCGGCGAGAGCGAAGGTGTCATTGACGCTCCTGAAACCGCTCGATTCCAGTAAATGGACGGCGCTGGCGCGCCCGGCGAAGCGGCTGCGGGCGGGTGATCGTATTGAGTTTGGATCAAGGGAAAATGTTTGTCTTCTCGGGTGTTTATGGGGGTGTATTGAGGGGCGAGGTGAGGATGGTGAAGTGACCATAGCCTTCGATTTTCACGGGGCCGCGCTCGATGAGGCGATCGCCGCCCTCGGGCAGATGCCCCTGCCGCCCTACATCGCGTCGCGCCGCCCGGCCGACGCCCATGACAGAGACGACTATCAGACCGTCTATGCGCGCGAGATGGGGGCGGTGGCCGCGCCGACCGCGGGGCTTCATTTTACCGACGAGCTGTTCACGCGGCTCGAGAGACGAGGCATCGCCCGGCATTTCGTTACCCTGCATGTGGGCGCGGGCACGTTCCTGCCCGTCAAGGCCGACGATACGTGCGATCATGTGATGCATTCCGAATGGGGCGAGGTCACCCGGGAGACAGCCGATGAGCTGAATGAGGTCCGCCGCGCGGGCGGGCGGGTGATTGCCGTCGGGTCGACGGCGCTGCGGCTGCTCGAAAGCGCGAGCGACGAGCGCGGGAAAATTGGCGCGTTTCGTGGTGAGACGGATATTTTCATCACGCCGGGCGTTCGTATCAGGGCGGTGGACGCCATGCTCACCAACTTCCATCTGCCGCGCTCGACGCTGTTTATGCTGGTGGCGGCCTTCAGCGGCCTCGATGTCATGCAGCGCGCCTATGCCCATGCCATCGGGCGGGGCTACAGGTTCTACTCCTACGGAGACGCCTGCCTCCTGACACCGGCCGGGCGGAAAGAATGAGCAAAGATTTCACATTTCACCTGGCCGCCACCGACGGCGCGGCCCGTTTGGGAGAAATATCCTGCCCGCGCGGGCGCATCCGCACCCCGGCCTTCATGCCGGTCGGAACGGCGGGAACCGTGAAAGCCATGCTGCCGCAGACCGTGCGCGAGGCGGGCGCGGATATTGTTCTCGGCAACACCTATCATCTGATGCTGCGCCCCGGCGCGGAGCAGGTGGCGGCGCTTGGCGGCCTGCACGCCTTCATGAACTGGGAGGGACCGGTCCTGACGGATTCGGGCGGGTTTCAGGTCATGTCGCTCGCCAAGCTGCGCAAGATTACCGAAGCCGGGGTCACCTTCCAGTCGCATATCGACGGCAGCACCCATGAACTGACCCCGGAGCGTTCGATTGAAATTCAGTGTCTGCTCGGCGCCGACATCCAGATGGTGTTCGACGAATGCACGCCGTTCCCTTGCGAAAAGGGAGAGGCGCGCGCCTCCATGGAGCTTTCCATGCGCTGGGCGGAGCGCTCGAAGACGGCCTTTGCCAAAAAGGGAAAAGGGGGCCAGGGGCTGTTCGGCATCGTGCAGGGGGGCATCTATCCCGATTTGCGCGAGGCCTCGGTTGAAGCGCTCAAGCAAATTGGTTTTGAAGGCTATGCGGTCGGCGGGCTCGCGGTGGGCGAGGGGCAGGAGCGGATGCTGGAGACCCTCAAAGTCACGCTCCCCCGCCTGCCGGAAGACAAGCCGCGCTATCTGATGGGAGTGGGCACGCCGCAGGATCTGATCCATTGCGTCGCGCGCGGCATCGATATGTTCGACTGCGTGATGCCGACACGTTCGGGCCGCCACGGGCAGGCCTTTACTTGGGCCGGCAGGATCAATCTGCGCAATGCCGGATTTGCGGACGATCCCCGCCCGCTGGACGCGGCGAGCAGCTGTCCGGCCGCGCGGGACTATTCGCGCGCCTATCTGCATCATCTGGTGAAGTCACGGGAATATCTGGCGCCCATGCTGCTGAGCTGGGCGAATGTGCATTTCTATCAGGAGCTGATGGCCGCGATGCGCGCGGCGATCGGGGAGGGCCGGTTCGAGGCCTTTGCGCGCGAAACGCTCGCGCGCCTTGGCGCAAACGGCGGCAGCTCAATTCAGGGCTGAAAATCCGCTATGCGGTTCCGGTCTGATTGCGGTCGCGGTGGGCGCGCGCGAGAAGGTAAAGGCCTGACGCCACGACCACGATACCGCCTGACAGGGTCCATAATGTCGGGACGTCGCCGAATATCACATAACCCAGCGCAGACATGGACAGGAGCCCCACATAGATGAAGGGCGCAACCACCGGCGCGGGGGCGTATTTGAAGGCCAGGATCAGCAGCCAGTGGCCAAGCGCGCCGGTGAGGCCAATCCAGCCGAACAGAGCCCAGGTGAGCCAGTCCTGCGGCCATTCCCACACCGCGAGTGCAAACGGAGCGGTAATGACAGCGCCCGCAAGAGGTGTATGGAACAGGTTCATTTCCGGCGAATCGTGACGCGCCATATAGCGTGTATGAATATTGTAGAGCGCGTAGCAGATCATCGCGCCGAGGGAATATATTACCGCCCAATGGATGCCGCCATAGCCTGGGCGCATCACAAGCAGAACACCGAAAAAACCGGTCAGAATAGCGAGCAGCCTGCGCCATCCGACCCATTCGCCAAGGAGGGGTCCGGCAAGGGCCGCCACGAGCAGGGGGGTGAGGAAAAATATCGTCACCGTCTGGTCGAGCTGAAGATATTTGACGCCCGCGAAATTGAGCGCGGTCGTCGCCGCGACGAGGATGCCGCGCACCAGTTGGTGGGCGGGCTTTGTCGAGCGCACCGAGTATTTCACAAACATCGGGCCCAGCACGGCGGTGGTCATCAGCGCATGGGCGAGGAACCGGACCCAGACAACTTCGGCGACCGGGACCGCGAGCACGTCCACCAGATATTTGGCCGTGGCGTCGACCATCGCAAAGACGGTTACGGCGCCGCACATGAATGCAATTGCCGCGAGATGACCGCGTTTGGGTTGCCGCCCCCGAGTTATGACATGTGTGCCGATAGGTGCCTGGATCATCGAGCGCGCACTCTATAGGGGGGGAGGGGGCGTGGGAACGTGATTTTTCCGGGCCGGCAGCCGGGCCCGGCCACCGTCACTTTTTATGCAGTTTTGCCGGAGTTTGCATATCTTTCGGGAATCGGGGGCAATCACCTATTGACCCGTATCCATGTGCACTCGTACTGTCCGCGCGTTTGGCATATGAGGGCCCGTAGCTCAGTTGGTAGAGCAACTGACTTTTAATCAGTAGGTCACAGGTTCGATCCCTGTCGGGCTCACCATTGTTTTATCCGGTTATTTCAATGTGCCGCTTCCAGTCAGGTGAGAGCGGCTGTTTCGAGATCGGCCCGCCAACAATTGAAATGCCCGGGGCGGGCAATCGGGTTCGCCCGGCCGGCTCATGAAGTCCATGATTTGCCGGCGGCACAGAATCTCCATCGTCGCCACTGCCGTAACGGACTGCTGGAATTGGGTTGCCGGCCCGATGTGCCGGGCCCTGTTTGCTCCGGCCGAACAGTGAAAACCACAAAGAGAATATTGGAAAATTTTTGTCATTTGTTGCGGATATACAACCAAGGGCACGCGAAACCTGACTATCATTGCGTGCAGTCGGACTTATGACGGCGTAACAGTATGTCAAACAGGGTGAGGTTCGATGTCTAGGGTATTTTCTTTCGTGGCGACGGTTTCTGTTGCTCTGTTTGCCGGGCAGGCCGCGCAAGCGGATGGGCATCCGATGAACTCCGGCGGGAACTGGCAGGGCGCATATGTCGGCGCGCATGTCGGAACAGGTGAAGCCAGTTACGACGGCCGATTTGATAGTAATGAGCCTGTTGCCGAACAGGGGTTTGCAAGCGACCTTGACCTCAGTGGCGGCGTCGGGGGCGTTCAGGCCGGCTACAACCGGCAAACAGGCAACTTCGTATATGGCGTCGAAGCCGATATCACCTTCACCGATTTCGAAGATAGCGCCCTCGAACGCGACAACAATAACAGCGACGGTATGGACGGCAGTGTTGACTGGCTTGCCACGTTACGCGCGCGCGCCGGTGTGGCCAGGGGCAATGTTCTTGTGTTTGCGACAGCGGGCATTGCCTTCGCCGACGCATCCTATACAGCCAACAATGGTCCGGTAGGCGCACCCACCAGCAGCGGATCGGTGGATTTCGATGACATGGGTTATGTCGTCGGCGGCGGCGTCGAGCTGATGGGCAGCGGCCGCATGAGCTTCAGGCTTGAAGGCCTGTATTACGGATTTGATGACCGGGAAGATGCCAGTACGCTGAATACGGACTCCGATCCCGATGATTTCGCAAAATTTGAAGATGCGTGGGTGGTGCGCGCCGGCGTCAACTTCAAACTGGGTGGCAGGCGTTCAATGGCGCCGCCTTTGAAATAGCTTTATCCGCTGAATTGATGAGTTTATGGCCTGATGTCCGGACCCTCGGGGGGCGGACATCAGGTCAGTTTCCTGATTTGCTCCGCAAGCATATCCGGCAATTTCTCGCGCAGTCCGCAATATCCCAAAGTGAGGCCGGAAGGCGCCAGCCCAGCGGGGCTTCTGTCCGGGTCATGACTCAAAGCGGTGTCGGCAAGGTCGCCTGGGAGCGCGGCCGGCCACCCGCCCCGCCGCCGCTCAGCCTGTTTCGCATCAGATTGAGATAACCGGTTTCAAACGGGGAGGCTTTGAGCATCTTCTCGATGTGAGTGACGCGAATTGCGAAGTCCGAATTCCGGCTCTTTGTTTCAGGCACACTCTTGTAAGGGCGGCTGTCGCTCAATATTTGTCTGATGTCACGCGAACGAGTTGGTTGCCGGGCGCTGGCGGGGAGGAAAGCGGTATGCCGCGAGCGGCACTGGCGGTTTTTGCGTGCGGGGTTGGTTTGTACCTGTTTGCGGCTGTGCCCGTAGCGGGCGCCGCCATGCCTGTGTTCGCGGAGACTGCCGGAACCAGAACGGAAAGCCCGGCGGGCAAGCCCGCTGGCGCGCGTTCAGCAGAATCGAACAAGGAAGCAGACGGCGAGCCGCGGAAACCGTCCCCCGATCCAGCGGACGGCGCCTCAGCGGGGGAGGCCGGGAACGCAGATTTCGAATCGGGCGGCGAGACCGTTGAAAAGTCAAAAAAGTCCCCCGCGGGCCAGGTTCTCACAGAGCCCGCTGAAACCTCCGCCGGCCAGTATGATTTTGAAGCCTCCATGGACCAGGATGACAAATCAGATGACAATGCCGGCGGCAAACCGGGCGGTGAAATCACCGGGGATCCCGGTCAAATGTCACCTGGCATGAAGGCAGCGGCACCCGCTTCGGGGATGGAAAAAGAGGCCACGGCAGCCGGTCCGCCCGCGGGAAAACCTATAATTCAGCCCGGCCTGCCGGTCCGGAAGCCGCACAAGCCGATTGTCAGGCGCAAGCGGGCAGGGGGGACGTCTGCGAAAAAACCCGCCTCCTCGAGGGTTAAACGCGACAGGAGGCTCTGCAGGGCGCTTCAGGCGTGCCGGAACGGTTTTATAAAATGCAAGAGCAGGATCAAACATCCCGATCAGTCGGAGGCCTGGATCATCGCCAAGGAAGAGTGCGGCGCGGTTTACAAAACCTGCGTCGAAAAGGATTTCCGGGGAGGCGAGTGGGCTTTTACGCGCTGGTTTTATTTCAAGGAATTGCAGTGCGGGTAAGCTTTTCAGCTTGCCGCCGGCCCCCTTGGGCGCCTGACCCGTTTGCAGCTTGTGGAAACAGTGGATAGCGGGGATAAGGCTGCGCCCCGGCGCTCCAGGTGCTGGCCGGGCAGGCGAATCCCGTTAAGTTGGTTTGTGGCTGTCGGGGACGGCTTCCTTCGGGAGGAAGAACCGCCAGCCAGAGGACACGGCAAGTCCGAAGCCGTCCTTTGCCGAGGATGGCTTAGGCAGCGCCTTTCCGGTCCGGTGCTCGGTCCAGCGGCAGAATGAGCCAGGCGGAAACGCTAAAGGCCCGCTTTGCCGGGAAGACAGCAGCGACGGAGGGCCCAAGAGGGGTTGTCGCATTTGGATTTGGCAATAAGGCCATTGCCGGATCCACGTCGCATAACGGACGCGACGCAAAACAAGACGGGAGGTCGAAGCCCGTGGCCGAGTGTTCAATGCCTTGACCCAGTTGGGGCGGCGGCGCACGGTTTTCGTGGAGGTTGAATCCGTTCAATAGGAGAGATCCGGTATTGGACTGAAACGATCTCCGGGATATTTCCGCCGAACGGGCGCTTAACGGCGTTACTTAAGCGGGGATTAGGGGAGGGTAGGGCCATTGTGCCCTGCCTTCTTCTTTTTTGTGCAATCCAGTCCTTTGTGATTTCAAAAGCGACCGGGAGACAGCCGGTCCCTGTCCCCATTTCAATTTTTTTGGCAGGAAATTATCCATTTATCAGTACGCAAACCGGTAAGAATATGAAATCCTCTAATAAAGGCGTGATCGGCTTGCCCAATGCATGTATTGCATGCGATCTTGCGGACTGGTAGCTGGGATACCTAACTCCACCGATCACGCGCCACGTTGAAGTGAACCTCGGAACCGTGAACGTTTCATTTTTTCAGGAACTTCTGAACACCATCGCCGATCGCGGCCGCGCCTTGCTGGAGGGATCTTCGGCCGCGGGCCCCGGCAGCGCTCTGACCGAACTGGCGCGCGGGCTTCTCTCGGGGCGCGGCGAGGCTTCCGGCGTGGCTTTGGCGGGTGAAATCCTTTCCGCCTACCGCCGCGCGGACGAGGCCGGGAAACTTGAGTTTTTCCGGTTCCTTCTGAACGATCTGACGCCGGATTCCGAAAAGGTTACAGCCGCCGCACGGGCTTATCTGGACGGCGCGTCTCAAACAACGCTGTCCGAGCTGGAAATGGCCGTGGAATCCCCCCGGCAGGAATTTTTCCGCCGGCTCAATCTGGCGCCCGGCGCAACCGTGTGCATTGTCGCCATGCGGGCCGACCTGATCGCGATGCTGCCCAAGGTGCCTGAACTGAGGCTGGTGGATGCCGACCTGATGCATCTGCTGGGGTCATGGTTCAATCGCGGTTTTCTGGTTTTGCGCAGGATCGACTGGTCCACATCGGCGTCAATCCTGGAAAAGATCATCGAATATGAAGCGGTCCACGAGATCCGGGGATGGGAAGATTTGCGCCGCCGCCTCGATCCCGCCGACCGGCGGTGTTTCGGCTTCTTCCATCCCTCGCTCGTCGATGAGCCCCTGATATTCGTCGAAGTGGCGCTGACAGGGGAGGTTCCGGCCTCCATACAGGACCTGCTCGCGGCCCAGATCGCGCAAGACAGCGATGCGCAGGCGCCGACGACCGCGGTATTCTATTCAATATCCAATTGCCAGGAGGGTTTGCGCGGAATTTCGTTCGGCAACTTTCTAATCAAACAGGTTGCCGAAGACCTGGCAAAGGAGATGCCGTCGCTCAAGACCTTTGTCACCCTCTCGCCGGCGCCGCGTTTCGCGGCCTGGCTGGTGCGCGCCGCGAGCGAGGATGGCGAGCAGCTGGATGTCGAGACGCTTGCGCTGCTGGAGGAGCCGAGCTGGGCGGCGCATGCGGAGTATCACGAACGCCTGGAGTCGGTGCTCATGCCCCTGGCGGCGGAGTATTTCATGATTGCCAAGACCGGCAATGGCAGTCCTGTCGATCCGGTGGCGCGGTTTCATCTGGGCAATGGCGCGCGGCTTGAGCGGATCAACTGGCTCGGTGATAAATCGGCCAGGGGTTTGCGGCAGTCGCACGGGATTATGGTCAACTATCTCTACGATCTGAATGACATCGAAAAAAATCACGAGGCCTATGTGAATATGGGCAAGATCGCCGCATCCAAGGCGGTGCGCTCGCTCGTCAGATCCTCTGCAAGAACGAAATTAAACAACAAGAAGCGCAAGGAGGCAGACATGTCAGCCAATGCGACGGACGCCGCCGATGAATGAGAATCTTTTTTCGGTCCTGCGGGCCGGCTTTCCCGATTCCGACTGCTGTTTCATCGAGACAGGAAGCGGGGATATTTTCACCTATGGCGACATGCTCCGGCGCAGCGCCCAATACGCCAATGCGCTGATCGGACTGGGTGTGAAACCTGGAGACCGGGTTGCGGTCCAGGTCGAGAAGAGCATTGAGAGCTTGATGCTTTATCTGGGCGCAATCCGCGCCGGCGCCGCCTTTCTGCCGCTGAACACCGCCTATACGCCGGCCGAACTTGAGTATTTTCTGGGCGACGCGGAGCCGGTGCTGGTTGTTTGCCGGCCGGCGATGGAGAGCGGTGTTGGCGCTGTCAGCGGCGAAGCCGTACTGGAGACGCTCGGAGACAGCGGCGTGGGCGGCACCCTCGGGGCTCTGACCGACCTGGCTTCGGATGTGTTTGACGATACGCTATGCAGCGCCGGCGATCTGGCCGCGATACTCTACACCTCCGGCACGACAGGCCGCGCCAAGGGAGCAATGCTCAGCCACGGCAACCTCACCTCGAACGCAAAGGCGCTTTTTGAAACCTGGGCGTTCACGCGCGGCGACCGGTTGCTGCATGCGCTGCCGATCTATCACACCCATGGCCTGTTCACCGCGACCAACACCGTGCTGGCCGCCGGGGCGTCGATGATTTTCCTTCCCAAATTCGATGCCGGGGAGGTGACCGCGTTGCTGCCGCGGGCGAGCGTCATGATGGGCGTGCCGACATTCTATTCCCGGTTGTTGCAATGCGACGCGCTGACAAAGGATGCGCTCACGCATATGCGCCTGTTTATTTCCGGGTCCGCCCCGCTTTCTCCCGAGGTGCATAGCGAATTCGAGAAGCGCACGGGCCATACCATTCTGGAACGCTACGGCATGACGGAGACCGGCATGAACACATCCAACCCCTATGAAGGCGCGCGCAGGGCCGGCACGGTCGGATTTCCCCTGCCGGGGGTTGAAATTCGTATTGCCGATCCTGAGACCGGGAGCGAACTCGAACAGGGCGAAGTAGGCTCCATCGAGGTGCGTGGCCCGAATGTATTCTCGGGCTATTGGCGTATGCCCGAGAAAACATGCGAGGAGTTTCGCGAAGACGGGTTCTTCATTACCGGAGATCTCGGGATGATCGACGAACAGGGGTATGTGAATATCGTCGGCCGGGACAAGGACCTGATTATCTCCGGCGGATTCAATGTCTACCCGGCGGAGATCGAGGCCGCCATCGACGCAATAACCGGTGTCGCGGAGTCCGCCGTGATCGGCGCGCCGCATCCTGATTTTGGCGAAAGCGTTGTGGCCGTGGTGGCCCGCAAGTCCGGCCAGTCGCTCGCAGAGGAGGATATCATTTCTCCGCTGGGCAGTATTCTGGCGCGCTACAAACAGCCCAAGCGTGTGTTCTTCGTCGATGCCCTGCCGCGTAACGCCATGGGCAAGATCCAGAAAAAGGAACTGCGCGAGCAATATGCCGGCGTCTTTCAGCCGCCGCGGCCCTGACCCCGGCGGCATAAAGCGCCACGGGCTCATCGTTACGTCTTGCGCGCATGCGCGCCGCATGCAGAAATACCTTGTTTGAGGCTGGTGTCCCCATAGGTGATCTGAAACGAAAGAATAACGAGGTAGTTTATGGTTCGCTGGCGCGGTGGCAGAGAAAGCGACAATGTTGAAGACCGCCGCGGCGAGAGCGGTCCTTCCGGTTTTCCGTTTCCCATGGGGCGCGGCCGTGGCCGCGGCATGCGGTTTCCTTTTCCAGGCCGCCGCGGCGGCGGTGGACGCAAGGGCGGGATCGGCATTATGGGGATGCTGGTGATCGTGGGATTGATGCTGTTCTTCGGCGTTGACCCGAGTGTCATTCTGCAGGGCGGCCCGCAGCCCTCGCAGGGCCCCGGGACACAAATGCCCGACATTCGCCTGCCGGGCTCCGGAACCCAGCCCAGGCAGGCGCCCAGGACCAGTTCCGGCCCTCAGGTGCAGGCTCCCAGATCGCAAGGCAAGGACGATCTGGCGCGGTATGTATCCGTCATTCTTGGCTACACCGAAGATGTCTGGCAATCGATCTTCCGCGAGTTGGGAAAGACCTACCGCGAACCCAAGCTGGTGCTGTTTTCCGGTGGCGTGCGCTCCGGTTGCGGGGTCGGTCAGGCGGCCATGGGGCCATTCTACTGCCCGGCCGATCAGAAAATGTATATTGATTTGTCGTTCTACAGGGAAATGAAAAGCCGTTTCGGCGCCTCGGGCGATTTTGCCCAGGCTTACGTGATCGCGCATGAGGTCGGCCATCACGTTCAGACGCTGTTTGGCGTTTCGGAAAAGGTGCAGCGCGCCAAGTCGCGCATGAGCCAGGTTCAGGCAAACGCGGTGCAGGTCCGGATGGAGTTGCAGGCGGACTGTTTCGCCGGGGTGTGGGCGCGCCGCGCGGAGCGGGCGAAGCGAATTCTCGAGCAGGGGGATATCGAAGAAGCGCTGAATGCCGCCAGCGCTATCGGGGATGACAATATTCAGCGCAAGACCCAGGGGCGCGTTGTTCCCGACGCCTTCACCCACGGCACATCGAAGCAGCGTGTGCGGTGGTTCAAGCGCGGGCTGGATAGTGGCGACATTCAGCAATGCGATACATTTAACGCGACGAGCCTTTAGTCACGGCGGTTCGATCTGGAATAGCGGATTTCGGCGCGCGCCAGCGCCCGTAAAGCTGTCCAGAGAGTCTGTTTTGCTTTAATATTCAAGGAAATAACTAGCTTTCCGAATATATTTGCATGTGAAGCTGCGCTTTGCTTTAGTGGCGCCAAGTCCTCCGGTCTCCCGCGCATGTAAACGGGGGCGCCGGCGCGGCTCAAGAATATGAGCAAAAAAACGCTCAAGTTGGCAATAATTGGAGGAAACACTATGCGCCATTTCACCAAGTGGTCGCTTGCGGCCGCCGCAACGGTTGCAATGATGGGCACATCGCAGATTGCTTATGCTGCCGCCGATTGCAAGGAACTCATCCTTGGCTCGGCGATCTCATTTACCGGCAAATACTCGACCAACGGCATTCATGCCAAGAGAGGGTATGATATCGCCGTGAAGAAGATCAACGAAACGGGCGGCGTCAAGATTGGTGCTAATTGCTACAAATTCAGCATTAAATATTATGATGACGAGTCCACTCCTGCCCGTACCGCGCAGCTTCTCGAGCGCCTTATCAAGCAGGACAGCGTAAAATATTTCCTCGGCCCCTACAGCTCGGCCACGACCAAGGCGGCCGCTCCGGTTATCGAAAAATATAAAATTCCAATGGTTGAAGCGGAGGGTGCATCCCGGTCGCTGTTCAACAAGGGGTACAGGTATCTGTTCGCGGTCCTCTCGACCTCGGAGCAGTATCTCGCCAGCTCCATCGCGCTTGCCGCCGAGATCGCCAAAAAGAACGGCAAGAAACCGGGCGACGTGAAAGTCGCCATGGCGTTCGAGCAGGATCCGTTCTCGCTCGATGTGCGCGCTGGCGTTGTCGACGATATCAAGAAGTACGGCCTGAAGATCGTCATTGACGACAAGCTGCCGCGCGACCTTTCCGATATGTCGGCCACCCTGACGAAGGTCAAGGCGCTGAAACCCGACCTTCTCCTCATTTCCGGTCATTCCAAGGGCGCCGTTACCGCCGCGCGCCAGATCAAGGAACTGAATATTAAAACGCCGATGATTGCGATCACCCATTGTGAGTCGGGGAAGATCGTCTCCAAGTTTGGCGCATCGACCAACGGTTTCCTGTGCCCGACCCAGTGGGCCGAGACCCTGAGCTACAAGGGCGAGGCGTTTGGTTCGGCCGCCGACTATGACAAGCTCTTCAAGGCGACATATGACGGCTACAAGACCGTTCCTTATCAGGCCGCGCAGGCTTCGGCCGCCGTGCTGGTCTGGAAAGACGCCTTTGAGCGTGCCGGCTCTCTCGACACGGAGAAAGTTCGCGATGCGATTGCCGCAACGAACATGAAAACCTTCTATGGCGGCATCAAATTCGCACCTGCTGGCAACAATATTGCCAAACCCATGGTGTTGCGCCAGATTCAGAACGGCGAATACAAAGTTGTCGCGCCGGCTAAGTGGGCATCGAGCAAAATTGAACACCCGCGTATGGTGAAGTAGACCTCGTCGGTTTTTTGAATTACCGCCGTCCCGGCATTTTTGCGGGGGCGGCGGATTTTCTTTTTCTTTGTACGGGCCGTGGGGGAGTTCAGTCATGCTCGACAATCTGAATCTGCTCGTATTTGCACCCTATCTGGGCGTGCAGCTTCTGCTCGACGGAATATTCATCGGCGCAATATTTGCGCTCGCCGCATACGGCCTCGCCCTCGTATGGGGCGTGATGAACGTCAAGAATCTTTCCCAGGGCGAATTCGTCATCATGGGCGGATATTTTGCCTGGTATATGAGTACCTACGGCATCCATCCGATGTATGCCCTGCCCGTCGCGATCATCGGGATGTTCGGTTTCGGCTGGGTCGTCTACAAGACGATAATCTCGCGCGTTGTCGAGAAGGACATGTTCACTTCGCTTCTCGCCACATTCGGTCTCGCAATCGTAATTCAGCAGGGTCTGAATCTGGCCTTCGGACCCGAAGTTCAGGTGGCGGAGTCCGGCTTTCCAACGCACACTGTTCCGATTTGGGGCGGAGAGATCACCATTGCCGAAATCAGGTTTTATTCCTTTCTGATCTGCTGCGTTCTCGCGGGCGGAGTCGTCACCTTCATGAAGAAAAGCCGGATGGGACAGGCCATCCGCGCGACCGCGCAGGACGTGCGCGCGGCCAAGGTCATGGGCATAGATACTGAAAAGGTGTTCGCATTCACCTATGCGCTCAATGCCGCAATCTGCGGCGCCGCGGGCGTTCTTATTTCCATGATCTGGGTGATTCAGCCCTTCTACGGAATTACCCACTCGATCCGTTCTTTTGTGATCGTCACGGCCGCGGGTTTTGGGAATCTGGCGGGTGTGCTCATGGCGTCGTTCGGGCTTGGGGTGGCTGAACAATATGGCGGATTCATATTTGGCGCCGAGTTGCAGCAGGCGACCGTGGTCGGCATGCTCCTGCTCGTTCTGATCTGGCGTCAGATTCAGATGAACCGGTTAAGGCAGGCGGTACAATGACGACAGCGACAGACGTTAAAGCTGCTGAAACGGGGACGCATAAACGGCGGCTGATGTCGAACAATGACAGCATGATATTTGCGGGTCTGGTGCTGTTCGGAATTCTCGGCCCGATTCTGTTCCCGAATTATACCTTCCAGATCGCGGTCCTCTGGCTCATGGTCCTGTTTGCGCTGACCTGGGACATCATGGGCGGCCAGATGGGTTACAACTCCCTTGGCAACATCTTTTTCTTCGGTGCGGGCATGTATATCTGCGCCATTGTCCAGGTGGGTTTGTTCACTGACGTGGGTGCTTACACATCTGTCTCTGGTCAGGGCAACTTCAAATTCACGCCCGATCAATATTACATCGGCGTGGCCGTGGGCCTGGTTGCCGCCGCCATTGGCTCCTCGCTTCTGGCGGTTGCCCTGGGGTGGATTGTATTCGGCCTGCGCGGACCCTATTTCGCCATCGGAACGCTGGGGATGGCCCTCGCGGCGGGAGAACTGATCGGCGCATGGGGATGGGTTGGCGGCGGCAGCGGTATCCCGATGCCGGTTTACCCCGGCAGCGGCGACGGAAAATCCTATTTCTTTTATGTGCTTTGTTTTGCTGCCGCCATCGCCACCTTTCTGTTTCTTAAATGGCTCTATTCGACGCAGTTCGGTCTGGCGATCAATGCCATCCGCGACGATGAGGGAAAAGCGGAAGCCATGGGCGTCCATACCCTGCGCCACAAGACGGTCGCATGGGCTGTTTCCGCCTTCTTCCTCGGGATCGCCGGCGGCCTGTTCGGCAACATGACCGGGTTTATCGAGCCGCTGGAAGTGGCTTTCCCGACCATCACATTCGGCATCTTCATGGTGGCGATGGCGCTTCTCGGCGGCAAGGGAACTATCTGGGGTCCGGTTCTGGGCGCGATCCTGTTCCACATCGTGAAGGAAGTGACCTGGACTTACTTTCTTGGCTGGCAGTGGGTTGCGCTTGGCGTGATTATCATCATCAACATCATCTATTTCCAGCAAGGAATCGTGGGTTGGCTCCAGGAGAAATATCCCGGCTGGTTCGGCATTGAGGTTGACGAGCGCGCGCGCGCCGAGGCGCCTGCGAAGGGGGCCGCGCAATGAGCAATCTGATTGAGGTTCGCAATGTGTCGAAGGCTTTCGGCGGGGTTGTGGCCAATCATGACATTTCGATCACCGTGCCCGAGGGCAAGATCACCGGTCTGATCGGGCCGAACGGGTCTGGCAAGACCACCCTGTTCAACTCGATTGTCGGGTATCATCCGATCGATTCCGGGTCGATCAAGTTCAAAGGCGCGGAAATCTCCAAGAAAAAGGTGCAGCAGATCGCGCGCCTCGGGATGCTGCGGACGTTTCAGCAGACACGCATCTATTCGCTCATGAACTGTGTTGACAATATGCTGATTTCCGTTCCGCACCGCGATGCGGCGTTCTTCGACATGTTCAAGCCTTATCCGAATGAAATGCGGGAGAAGGCCGAGGACCTGCTGGAATTCGTCGGGCTGTATGAAAAGCGCAAGCTGAGGGCAGGGGATTTGTCCTTCGGCCAGCAGAAACTGCTGGAATTCGCCATGGCGCTGATGAATGAACCGGAAGTTCTGCTGCTCGACGAACCGACCGCCGGCATCAACCCGACGCTCATAAACGGGCTGATCGACCGCCTCAAGCGCGCAAACACGGACTTCGGAATCACTTTGTTCGTCATCGAACATAATATGCGGGTGATCATGAATATGGCCGATACGATCTATTGCCTTGCCCATGGCGAATTGCTGGCCGAAGGCGCACCGTCGGAAATTCAGAACGACCAGCGCGTGATCGATGCTTATCTGGGGGCCCACTAATGGCGGCAGATCGCAAAAAGAAGCAGAAGCGCAAGGCGCCGGGCAAACAAGCCGCCAAGGGTAAATCAATGCGCGGATATGGCGGCGGCGGTGTCGACACCATCATCTCGGTGGAAGAAGTCACCCGCCAGGTTGAATCCATTGCCCAGGATGTAACGATCAAGCAGCTCGACGCTTTGGTCAAGGGCGAGCCCTCCCTCAAAATCGACAATCTTCGCGCTGGTTACGGCAAGATGGAAATCCTGCACAATCTGAACCTGAGGGTCGGCCACAAGCAGTCCTTGTGCCTGATTGGGCCGAACGGGGCCGGCAAGTCGACTATTCTGCATGCGATCTTCGGCTTCAACGATATTTTCGATGGCGAGATTACCGTTGGAGGCAATGGCGCCAGGCGGGATATCACCCGGCTTTCGCCAAATGCGAAGCTGAAACAGGCCGGTATTGCCTACATCCTTCAGGACAAGTCTGTGTTTCCGTCAATGACCGTGGAAGAGAATTTGTGGATGGGCGGTTTTTTGATGGACAGTCCGGCGGATGCGAAAGCGGCCGCGGAGCGCGTGTTTGACAAGTATCCCCGCCTGGCGACACGCCGCCGGCATCAGGCCAAGGTTTTGTCGGGCGGCGAGCGCCGATTGCTGGAAATCTCGCGCGCCCTCGTCATGGAGCCGGAAATCCTGCTCGTGGACGAGCCATCCATCGGCCTCGAACCGCGCTTCATCGATATGGTGTTCGAGATTTTGCATGACCTTCAGCATGGCGAGGGCAAGACCATCATCATGGTCGAGCAGAACGCCAAGAAGGGGCTCGAATTCGCCGATATCGGCTATGTGCTGGTGTCCGGTGAAGTGGCCATCGCGGGTGAAGGCGACAAGTTGCTGAAAAACCCGGAAGTCGGCCGGCTGTTCCTCGGCGGCTAGGGTCTTTTCGATTTTGATGGAATCAAAATCGGACCCTGGTTCTTTGATTTAACGTGCTTCTTAACGGAAAACCGGTTCCCATCCCCGCCTTCGCGGGGACATGCTTTTCTGAGAAACACTAGAACCCGTTTGTTGTTGAACTGGCCGCGGTCAGGCCGCGCTAACGCGACGCCACGCCGCCCACGGGGGAACCGGCGAATATGGTGCCTTTGCACTTGGCCCCTGCGGCGATCAGCCGGGCGCACAGCCGCGCCGCCGCCGCCGCATTGCTGAAGGGTCCGGCAACCAGGGTCATGCCGCCTCCTTTGCTCCGGTTGCCGGAAAGAACCTTGACGCTGCGCGGTTTCAGCTGGCCCAGCAATTTGTCATGACGCAATTTGAGCCACTTCCAGCGTTTGGCGACCTCATCGGGCTTGAGCCCTTTGGCGAGCTCGACGGCGAACAATGTTCGGGTCGGTTCGCTCTGGCCTGAGATCGGCAAGGGCGATCCCGGCAGGCCGTCACTCGCGAAGCCGTCTCCCGGCATCGGCAGCATGGTGATCTCGACCTTCGGCGCGGGCGTGGATTGCGCGGATTTCTCTTCTTTTTTCTCTCCCGCCTCCATTGGCTTCGGCTCGCGCGGAAGCGCGGCGGTCGTCGATTGGCCGAAAGCGGCCTCTAATGTCCCGACATGGGCCTTCAATGCGGCGTTTTCCTTGTTCGCCCCCTCCAATGACGCCTTGAGGCGGTCTATTTCATCGCGCATGCGCGCAAGGGCCTGGGAAACGGCCGGATCGGCGGGCGCTATCGCTTTGTTGGAAAACAGGGCCGGGGCGGAAGCGGGAGCTGAGGCAGTTGTGTCTTTCGGGCCCCCGAATGACTGAAACAGCGTGAAAAAATAGACGAGCGCAATCGCGCCCAACATGAGCCAGGCAGTCACATAGAGCCGGCGCGTCATCGCTGGTGTCATGGTCTGGCCCCCGTGCTTTCGAAAAGGGGTTATTCTCCGCCGTATTAGAGCGGGAACAAACTTGTCTGAGTCTGGACCGGCGGTCAATCCGGCGCGGGCCTCACCGGAGTGTGTTTCCTTCCCGCAATGTTTGCGTTAAGGATTGCGCGGCAGGGGCTGGACAGGTCCGGCACGATTCCTGCTTTGTTTTCTCCACCCGGTTCATTGCTAATCAGTCCGCGCCAATCGATCTGCCATGAGTCAACGAGCTTCACTTGCACTTGTTCTCGCCGCCGGGCAGGGCACCCGCATGAAATCGGCACGGCCGAAGGTTCTCCACGAAATCGCAAATGCGCCGATGCTTGCCCATGTGTTGGAGACGGCGCGCCAAAGCGGCTTGCATGACGCAGCGGTGGTGGTGGCGCCCGGCATGGATGACGTTGTGAGCGTGGCCCGCTCGGTTTTTCCCGCGGCGGCGGGATTTATTCAGGACCGGCAACTGGGTACCGGCCATGCGGTTCTGGCGGCCCGTGACGCGCTGGAGGGGTTTTGCGGCGATGTGGTCGTTCTTTACGGCGATACGCCGCTCATTCGCCCGCAAACGCTTGCGCAGATGCTTGAGCGGCTGAAAAACGGTGCGGGCCTCGTTGTGCTTGGTTTCGAAGCCGAAGACCCAGCGGGCTATGGCCGGCTGATTACCGATGCATCGGGCGCGCTGCTGGCGGTACGCGAAGAAAAAGACGCGAGCCGCGAAGAGCGCACCGTGACCCTATGCAATTCCGGTGTCTTCGCATTTCGCGGTGAAAATCTGCTAGGGCTGCTGGACAGAATCGGCAACGACAATGCCAATGGCGAGTATTATCTCACCGATGCGGTGGAGCTGGCGTGCGGCGACGGCCTCAAGACGGCTGTTGTCCTGTGCGCGGAACGGGAGGTTATGGGCGTGAACTCGAAGCTTCAACTGGCCGCCGCGGAGGCTGAGTTGCAAAAGCGCCTGCGCGCGCGGGCGCTTGAGGAAGGGGCCACGCTTGTTGCGCCCGAAACGGTATTCTTGTGCCGGGATACGAAATTCGGGCGCGATGTGGTTGTCGAGCCAAACGTCGTGTTCGGCCCGGGCGTCAGCGTCGGGGACGGCGCGCGGATCAGGGCTTTCTCCCACCTCGAGGGCGCCGATGTGGGCGCGGGCGCGGTCGTTGGACCCTTTGCCCGGCTGCGCCCGGGGGCGGAACTGGGTTCCAATGTGCGTATCGGCAATTTCGTCGAGGTGAAGAACTCCACCATGGACGAGGGCTCAAAGGCGAATCATCTGGCTTATGTCGGGGACACCCATGTCGGCGCGAAGGCCAATCTCGGCGCCGGCACCATCACCTGCAACTATGACGGCTTTCGAAAACACCGTACGGAAATCGGCAAAGGCGTATTTGTCGGCTCCAATACGGCGCTGGTCGCGCCGGTAAAGATTGGCGAGGGGGCGTTCATCGGGTCGGGAAGCGTGATTTCAAAGAACGTGCCCGCCGATGCCCTGGTTGTGACGCGCGGGCCGCTCGACCAGCGTGAGGGCTGGGCGGCGAAAATGCGCGCGCGCAGAGACCGCCTGGACTCCGCGGTTAAGGGAAACAAAAAGTAACAGCACTTGATTTGCGCGTGCACCGGCCACGCCCCTAGGTAGGCGGAGTGCTCCAACGGACACTGTTTGCGAGGCAAGGGACTGAAATTGGTATGTGTGGAATTGTCGGAATTCTGGGCAGGAAACCGGTTTCAGGCCAGCTTGTGGAAGCCCTCAAGCGGCTGGAATACCGCGGCTATGATTCCGCGGGCGTCGCCACTGTTGAGAATGGCGAGCTCGGCCGCCGCCGCGCCGAAGGCAAGCTCCAGAATCTTGAGGCCCGGCTCGCTGATGAACCGCTCATGGGGCGGATTGGCATTGGCCATACGCGCTGGGCGACCCATGGCGCGCCGACCGAAACCAACGCCCACCCGCATATGACGAAACGCGTCTCGGTCGTTCACAACGGCATTATCGAGAATTTCAACCAGCTGGGTTCGGAACTGAAATCCGCGGGCGTCGAACTCTCCACCGATACCGACACCGAACTGATCGCCCATATGGTGACGCGTGAGCTGGATGCGGGTCATGATCCGGCGGTCGCGGTCCAGCACGCGCTGCGCCGGCTGGAGGGCGCCTTCGCCGTGGCCTTTATTTTCAAGGGGCATGACAATCTCATGATCGCGGCGCGGCAGGGCAGCCCGCTGGCGATCGGGTTCGGCGATGGGGAAATGTATCTGGGGTCGGACGCCATCGCGCTCGCTCCGTTTACCGATACCATTACCTATCTCGAGGATGGCGACTGGGCGGTGATGACCCGGGAGGGCGTGGCCATACGAGACCGGGAAGGCATGGCGGTCGAGCGGCCAGTCCAGAAGTCCGTGGCCTCTGCCCTGATGGTGGACAAGGGCAATCATCGTCACTTTATGGCCAAGGAAATCCATGAGCAGCCCGAAGTGGTCGGCCATACGCTGGCGCACTTCATTGATTTTGCAAATGAACGCGTCCATATCCCTGATTTATCTATAGATTTTGCGTCTCTGAACCGCATTTCGATATCCGCCTGCGGGACCGCATATTATGCCGGTCTGATCGCCAAATACTGGTTTGAGAAACTGGCGCGGCTGCCCGTGGAAATCGATGTGGCATCCGAATTCCGCTACCGGGAAATCCCCATGGAGCGAAACGGCCTGGCGCTGTTTATCTCGCAATCCGGGGAGACGGCGGACACATTGGCGGCGCTGCGCTATTGCCGCGAGCAGGGCCAGAATATCGCCTCCATCGTCAATGTGCGGGAGTCCTCGATCGCGCGGGATTCCGATCTGGTGCTGCCGACGCTGGCGGGGCCGGAAATCGGCGTCGCCTCCACCAAGGCCTTCACCTGCCAGCTTGCGGTCCTCGCCTGTCTTGCAATCGCCGCGGGGCGCGCGCGCGGTACGCTCAGCGAGGAAACGGAAGTTGAACTCGTCGGCGCGCTTTCAGAGGTGCCGCGTCATATGTCCGCGATCCTGCGCGAGGTCGGCGCATATGACGCGCTTGCGCACACACTGGCGAAGGCGGGTGACGTTCTTTATCTCGGGCGCGGGGTAAATTATCCGGTTGCGCTTGAAGGCGCGCTGAAACTCAAGGAAATCTCCTACATCCACGCGGAAGGCTACGCGGCGGGCGAATTAAAACACGGGCCAATCGCGCTCATCGACGAGGCGGTGCCGGTGGTCGTGGTCGCGCCGCGCGACGGGATGTTCGAAAAGATCGTGTCCAATTTGCAGGAAGCCGCCGCGCGCGGCGGGCAGATCGTGTTCCTGAGCGATGCCGAGGAAAGCGCGGCCGGGTGCGATCTCATGACCGCCATCAAACTGCCTGCGGTCCATACATTTACCGCGCCGCTGGTCTATGCACTGCCCATGCAGTTGATCGCTTACCATACAGCGGTGTTCATGGGGACCGATGTGGACCAGCCCCGCAATCTGGCGAAATCGGTTACGGTGGAATAGAGTTGCAATCACGGTCATTATGGCCGGAAACCGAACCGGAGGAATGCCGGCCCGGCGCCGCTCCGGCCCCGTTTTTGCCTGATTCGTTTGTTTGAGGTTATGTCACGAACGCGTATGAATCCGCGCGGCAACCGCGCGGGAATGATAAAGTCCGGTTATGTGGAAATTGAAAACTTTTCTTTCACTGGTCGCTGTGTGCCTGGGCCTCGTGCTCGGGGCAGGCGTCGCGTCCGCTCAGACCGTTGGCAGTCAGGCCCGGGGCGGCGATCTTCTGGCCTCTGGCGAGGGCGCGCTCGCAAAAGGGAAGTATCAGGCGGCGGCCCGGAATTTCTCCAAAGCCATGCGTGCCGGCGATCTTTCAAATATACAGGTCGCCAAGGCCCTCTATCAGCGCGGCATTGCGTACGAGAAAACGGGACGCCCCGCGCAGGCGATCGCCGATATCACCAGCGCCCTGTATATCGAAGGGCTGCCGGGCCGCGACCGCGTCAAGGCTTATCTCAGCCGCGGCCGTGCCTATGAGGCCGTTGGCATGAGCGATCTGGCGCGCGCGGATTTGTCGCGGGCCAGAAGCGGCGGGGCAAGCGAAAGGCAGATTGCGAGATCAAATCAGCCCGCGCCGTCCGTGCCCGGCGCGCCGAGTTTTTCAACCAGCGCCCAGTCACCCGGCAGCCGGCCGCCGGCGCCCGCATTCCGCACGCAGGTGAACAGGCGCGCGCCTGAGCCGAAGCGTCGGCAGGTGGCGTCATTCGAGACGCAGACCCGTGCGCCGCGCGAACGGATACCGCGTTTCCGCACCACCATATTGCCGCAGGAGAGCAAGGCTCGCGCGCCGCGGGCAGGGGCAACGCGGCGGACAAATCAGCGCACCGCGCAGGAGGCGCGCCCGGCAGCGGCGCCATCGAACTGGGACACGTCGGTTGCGGCTCAGGGATCCCCGCCGCCGCAACCCGGGCCGGAACAATCGGAGGGCCGTGTGGGGCAGTTTTTAGGCGGTTTGTGGGAGCGCGCGACCGCCAGCCGCGACGAAGAGAAGCAAACCGCCGCGGCGGCGCCCGCGCCGCCGCAATGGAGCCAGACGTCAACCGTCATACGTTCCACGACATCGGCGCAGCCGGCGCTACGCCCGGCAATCGCCGCGAGATCCGCGCCGTCCGTTTCAGCGTCCGGCAGCGGCTATCGCATCCAGCTTGCAGCCTTGCGCAGCGACGCCGAAGCGCAGGCGGCCTGGAAGCGCCTTGCGAGCAAGCACCGGAAATTGCTCGCGGGACGGCAACCCAATATTGTCAGGACCGAGCTTGGCGGTCTCGGCACCTTTTACCGCGTGCAACTCGGGCCCTTCGCGGACAAGGGATCATCGCAGCAGCTCTGCCGCGATTTCAAGGCTGGCGGTCTCGATTGTTTCCTTCTGGCGCCCTAAACCCCAGGCTTTGGAAACAATGCGCACTTGCCACAGCGGCCCGGGCGCATAATCCTGTACAATCGGAGTTGACCGGACTTCACAGCAGTTGGATTCTGGGCGAAAGTGGCGGCTGGTCAAACCTCCCGACATAAAAAGACCTCACAGGCTCAAGAAAAGCAGATTATGGCGAAAGACAAGAAAAAGTCGGTTTCGAGCGATGAGGCGTTTGATGAGTCTCCAGCTGAGACGCTGACACGTCTGACGAGTCTCGACTCCAAGCCTGCGCTGCATTTGGGCTCACGTTTGAGAAACTACTTCCTGACCGGCCTTATCATCGTCGGACCGGTCGGCATTACGCTTTACGCAATCTGGTGGTTTATCAACCTTATAGACGCCTGGGTGAAGCCCTGGGTGCCGCAAGTTTATCTTCCCGAAACCTATTTGCCGTTCACGGTGCCCGGCGTCGGATTGATCTTCTCTATTGCCATGTTGATCGTGGTGGGCGCACTGACGGCCAATCTGTTCGGGCGTACGATAGTCAGTTACGGAGAGATTATAGTCGGCCGCATGCCGGTCGTGCGCGGCGTCTACCGGGCGCTGAAGCAGATATTTGAAACCGTGCTTTCCCAGTCCAATAATACCTTCCAGCAGGTCGGGCTGCTCGAATATCCGCGCCGGGGCCTTTATGCCATCGTGTTCGTTTCCACACCGGCGAGGGGGGAGATTGACGACAAGGTGCTGAAGGGCGAGCCGGTGCTGAGCGTCTTTTTGCCGACCACGCCCAACCCGACATCGGGGTATCTGCTGTTCGTGGCGGAGAAGGACGTGACGTTTCTCGATATGACCGTTGAGGAGGGCGCCAAACTTGTAATTTCCGCGGGCCTTGTGGTGCCGCCCTATCAGGCAAAACTGAAAAGGCTCGCCAGGGAAGCCAAGCCCAAGCCGCGCGGAAAGACACCGCGCACGCGTCAAAAAACATCCGCTTAGGCGGGAAAAAACCGGGAAACCTTCATCCCGCTTTGAGCAGGCGTATCGCTTCATCGCGCTCGAACAGATAGAGCAAACTGCGCAACGCCTCGCCGCGTTCACCCGAAAGTTCCGTATCGCCGGCCAGCATCATCCTGGCGTCATCGCGCGCCGCGGCCAGTAATTCGCCATCGCGCGGCAGGGCCGCCACGCGGAACTCCGGCAAGCCGCTCTGCCGGGTGCCCAGGACCTCCCCGCCGCCGCGCAGGCGCAGGTCTTCCTCGGCAATCCGAAACCCGTCTTCGGTTTCGCGCAGGGCGTTGAGCCGTGCATGCGCCGTATCGCTCAGCGGCGGCTTGTACATCAAAATGCAGGCCGATTTACCTGAGCCGCGCCCGACGCGTCCGCGCAACTGGTGCAGTTGCGCAAGCCCGAAGCGCTCCGCATGTTCGATCACCATGATCGTGGCGTTGGGCACGTCCACGCCGACCTCAATGACCGTTGTGGCGACGAGAACCGAAATTTCGCCCCGGGCAAAGCCCTGCATCATCGCGTCTTTTTCCGCTCCCGGCATCTGGCCGTGAACCAGCGCAACCCTGTCTCCAAAGCGTTTTTTCAGGGCCGCGTATCGTTGCTCCGCCGCGGTTGCGTCAAGGACGTCGGATTCTTCCACCAGCGGGCAGACCCAATAAGCCTGCGCACCGCCTTCGATGGCGCTCCCGAGCCGGTCCATCACCTCGTCAAGGCGCGCCGCCGGCATGGCGCGGGTCGCGATTGGCTGGCGCCCGGCCGGCTTTTCAAGAAGTTTTGAGACCTCCATGTCGCCATAGTGGGTCAGAAGCAGGGTGCGGGGGATGGGGGTGGCGGTCATCACCAGAACATCCGTTCCCCCGCCGCCGCTTTTGGCCTGAAGCGCGAGGCGCTGATGCACGCCGAAACGGTGCTGTTCGTCTATGACCGCGATTGCCAGGTCCTTGAAATCCACATGCTCCTGAAACAGCGCATGGGTGCCGATCAGAATATCGAGACCGCCTTCCCCCAGCCGGTCCAGGATTCTCGAACGCTCCTTGCCCTTTTCGCGGCCCGTCAGCAGGGCAAGCCGGATGCCCGCGCTTTCGCACAAAGGGGTCAGCGTGTTGAGATGCTGGCGCGCCAGCAGCTCCGTCGGCGCCATCAGGGCCGCCTGCCGGCCCGCCTCCACGGCGCTCGTCATGGCCAGCAGCGCGACGATGGTTTTGCCGCTGCCGACATCGCCCTGCAGCAGCCGCAGCATGCGGTGGGGTTCGCGCATATCGGCGTCAATCTCATCCAGAACCTTTATCTGCGAAGCCGTCAGCGTGAAGGGGAGGGAGCTTAGAATTTTCTCGCGCAATTTGCCGGTGCCCTCTGTCGGGCGCCCGGCGATCCGGCGCAGATTCTTGCGCACCAGCGCGAGCGCCAGCTGGTTGGCGAGCAATTCGTCATAGGCGATTCGCGCGCGCGCCGGTGCGCCGATGAGCAGATCATTTTCCGATTGAGGAGCATGAACGGCCCGGAGCGCCTCGGCGAAGGCCGGCCAGGAATTTTGCCTGAGCCACGCCGCGTCCTGCCACTCCGGCAGCTCCGGTATGCGGGCGATGGCCTGGGCCAGCGCCTTGCGCGCCACTTTCCCCGAAAGCCCCGCGGTGAGCGGATAAACCGGCTCCAGCAGCGGCAATTCGTCTGCTTCATCGGGTTTGACCACATAATCGGGGTGGGGCATTTGCAGCCGACCCGCATAGTCTTCAATCTTGCCCGAAACAATCCGTGTTTCGCCAATGGGAAGCAGTTTTTCCAGATAGGGCGCTTTGGCGTGGAAAAAGACCAGTTCCAAAAAGCCCGTTTCATCGGTGCAGGTGACGCGGTATGGAATCCGGTGCTGGCCGCGTGGCGGACTTCTGTGTTCGTTCACCGTTACGACTATGGTGGCCAGCTGACCGGGAATCGCTTCGGCGATTTTCGGCCTGGCCCTCCGGTCGATAAGGGACGCGGGAAAGTGCAGCAGGAGGTCGATAATTTTCGCTTCGCCGCCGGGCGCATGGGGTGCGAGCAACCGCTTCAGCAGCGTCTGGAGGCGCGGACCGATCCCGTCGAGAGTGCGCAGACCCGCAAACAGGGGGGTGAGAATATGTGGCCGCATTCGATGTCTGTTCCCTGAAATTCCGGGTCGCAGTTTCATGCCCCTCCGATCTGCGGCTGACAGCACGGCTTGGGAGGAGTATATGGCGCGGGTGGCGACGCGACTGCAATGCTCCTTCAAGCTTGGACCCTATGGCTGATACACGCAACGATCTAGATGCCCTTCGACGGCGCGCCAGATACCGGGCGGGTCATCGCGGGACCAAGGAAATGGACTGGCTTCTGGGCCGCTTTGCCGAAGTTGAGACTGAGAAGATGGGTAATGCGGAATTGGCCGATTTCGAGGAGTTTCTTGCCTTGCCCGATCCGGACATCGAAAACTGGCTGCTGGTCCCGGACATGCCGGCGCCCGAGGGGAAAGCTGGCGAATTTGTCGCGCGGCTGAAGCGGTTTCATGATCTCTAGGAAGCCGGCAATATTGAGTATGCCCAGATGAATTCCGTCATTCCGGTGCAAGAGATCCTTAAGGCCCAGGGCGCGCAAACGCTTGCCGCGGCGCCTGAGGGGCTGGACGCGCTGGCGCTTGCACAGATCGCGCAGGTTCTGGCGGCGAGCGAACCTGCAAAGCCGGCAACAATTCTGCACATCGCCCGCGACGACAAGCGCATATCCGCGCTCAGGGCGGCGCTTGAATTCTTTGGCGGGGGCAATGTCAGGACGATTATTTTTCCGGCGTGGGATTGTGTGCCATATGACCGCATTTCGCCCAATGGGGATATTGCGAGCCAGCGTCTCGCCGCGCTGGCGGAATTGACGCAATCACAGGGCGGGGGCGGCTCGAGGGCAGTGATTGTGCTGACCAGCGTCAATGCGGCCGTACAACGCATTCCCCCCCGGGCGTTTATGGAGCAGGCGGTTTTGCGGCTGGCGGCGGGCTCCGCGCCCGGCTTGGATGGCCTATTGGCGCGGCTGGAGGCCACCGGCTACATACGCACCGGCAATGTGATGGAACCGGGCGAATATGCGGTGCGCGGCGGCATAGCGGATTTGTTTCCGCCGGGCCGGGAGAGGCCCGTCCGCCTCGATTTCTTCGGCGATACGCTGGAGACGATCCGGGAGTTTGACTCCGATACCCAGCGCACCACGCGCTCTTTGAGCGAAGTTCTTCTGCTCCCCGTAAGCGAGGCGATATTGAACGCCGATACGGTCAGCGGTTTCCGCCAGCGCTATGTGGAGCTGTTCGGCCCTGTGACCAGCGCCGATCCGCTCTATGAGGCCATATCGGCGCAGACGCGCTATCAGGGGATGGAGCATTGGCTGCCCCTGTTTCACGAGCGCCTTGAGACGCTTTTCGACTATACCCCTGGCGCGCTGGTGAGCTGTGACCGTCTGGTCGAGGAGGCGCGGGCCGAACGCGCAGAACAGATCGCCGATCACCATCAATCGCGTTTCGCCTCTCTGGAGCAGCAGAGTTTCGGCGCGCCGCCTTACAAGCCTGTACCGGCGAAACGGATGTTTCTGGACGAGCAGGACTGGAAAGATGGGCTGGCCGGGCGCCGGGTGGTGACCTTTTCCCCCTTCGAGGTGCCTGAGGGGGAGAGCTCTGGGAGAATCGTTTCGCTTGGCGGGCGCGCCGGGCGCTCATTCGCCGCGGAACGCGCGCGCGAAGGCGCCAATATCTTCGACGCGGTCGTGGAGCATATCGGGAAACTCAATTCAGGGAGCAGGCGTCCGCTCATCGCCTGCTGGAGCAAGGGCGCGCGTGAGCGGCTTCGCAAGCTGCTGACGGACCATGGTCTGGAGGCGACGGCGCAGATCGAGACCTTTGCGGAAGTTTCCACACTGCCGAAGGGGACGACGGCGCTCGGGGTGCTTGGTCTGGAGACCGGGTTCGAAACGCCGGATTTCGCAATTATCTCCGAGCAGGACATTCTCGGCGACCGCCTGATCCGGCAGACCAGATCGCGCCGTGGCGCAAAGGCGCTGACCGAGGTTTCCAGCATTGCGTCGGGCGACCTTGTGGTCCATGCCGAACATGGCATTGCCCGCTTTGAGGGCCTGAAAATCATCGATGCGGCGGGCGCGCCCCATGACTGCATGGAGCTGACGTATCAAGGCGGCGACCGGCTCTATCTGCCGGTTGAGAATATCGAGCTTCTGTCGCGTTACGGTTCCGATGAAGCCGGCGCCACACTCGACAAGCTGGGCGGGGCCGCCTGGCAGTCCCGCAAGGCGCGGCTGAAGAAGCGCATTCTCGAAATTGCCGACAAACTGATTGGAGTCGCGGCTGCGCGGGAGCTCAAACGCGCACCGGTGTTCGAGACGCCCGAAGGGGTCTATCAGGAATTCTGCTCCAGATTCGCGTTCGAGGAAACCGAAGATCAGGCGGGGAGCATTGCCGACGTGCTCTCCGATCTCACATCCGGGCGTCCCATGGATCGCCTGATCTGCGGCGATGTCGGGTTTGGCAAGACGGAAGTGGCGCTTCGCTCGGCGCTGGTGACGGCCATGGCCGGCAGCCAGGTTGCGCTTGTCGCGCCGACCACATTGCTGGTGCGTCAGCACTACCAGACCTTTCGTGAGCGTTTCGCCGGTCTGCCGGTCAAGATTGCGCAGGCGTCCCGCATGGTGCCCCCGCGCGAACTTGAACGGGTCAAGGAGGGCATCAGGAGCGGCGACATCGATATTGTCATCGGCACCCACGCGCTGCTCGGGAAATCCATCGAGTTCGCCGATCTCGGGCAGCTGATAATCGATGAAGAGCAGCATTTCGGCGTGCAGCACAAAGAGCGCCTCAAACGGCTGCGCGAAGACGTGCATGTGCTGACGCTCACCGCGACCCCCATTCCGCGCACACTGCAACTGGCGCTATCGGGCGTGCGTGAACTCTCCCTCATTGCCACTCCGCCCGTGGACCGCCTGGCCGTGCGCACCTATGTCACGCCCTTCGATCCCATGATTCTGCGCGAGGCCCTGCTGCGGGAGCGTTTTCGCGGCGGACAGAGCTTTTATGTGTGTCCCCGCATTGCCGACCTCGATGGCGCGGGGGCGTTTCTGGCGGAGCATATACCTGAGCTGAAAGTGGCGCGCGCCCACGGCCAAATGGGGCCGGCGGAGCTGGAAGACGTGATGGCCGGGTTCTACGACCGGCAATATGACGTTCTGCTGAGCACGACGATCATCGAGTCCGGTCTCGATATTTCCACCGCCAACACTCTGATCGTGCATCGCGCCGACCGCTTTGGACTGTCCCAGCTTTATCAATTGAGGGGCCGCGTCGGGCGCTCCAAGACGCGCGCCTATGCCTATTTTACTCTTCCCGATGGGACGAAGCTGACACCGGCCGCCGAGAAGCGCCTCAAGGTGCTGCAATCTCTCGACACGCTGGGGGCGGGCTTTTCGCTCGCAAGCCACGATCTGGATATCCGCGGCGCCGGCAATCTGCTCGGCGAGGAGCAGTCGGGGCACATCAAGGAGGTCGGATTTGAGCTTTATCAGTCCATGCTCGAAGAGGCGGTTGCGGGGCTGAAAGGCGGCGGCGCGGCGGAGCTGGAAGATCAGTGGTCGCCGCGCATTGCGCTCGGGACGTCGGTGTTGCTGCCGGAAAATTATGTGCCTGATTTGCAGGTGCGGCTCGGTCTCTACCGGCGTTTGTCGGAAGTGAATTCCGTAACCGAAATCGAGAGCTTCGCGGCGGAATTGGTGGACCGCTTCGGGCCGTTACCCGATGAAGTCAAGCACCTCCTCGATATCGTTCAGATCAAGGCCTTGTGCCGGCGCGCAAGCGTGTCCGATGTGGAAGCGGGCCCGCGCGGCGCCGTCATCGCATTCCGTGACAATCATTTCGCCAACCCCGAAGGGCTGATTGCGCTCATCACTCGAGAGGCCGGGCGGATGCGGTTGCAGCCCGATCACCGGCTGGTGCTGAAGGCCGCCTGGAAAGAGCCCGAGCAAAGATTGAAGGGCGCGCGGGCGATCTTGCAGCAGCTTGCCGAGCTGGCGGAAAAGGGCCGCAAGGCGGCCTGATGCGTCCAGATCCTAGCCCGGTCCTTCTTCGTCACCGAAACTCGGTTCCTGGGAAATCTGCACCAATGCGTCCGCCAGCAATTCGGCGCGCTGCGCCCCGACCAGAATATGCGTCCGGTCGATGATGAATGTGGGGACGCCCTGCACGCCAAGTTCATGGGCGAGCTCAATCTCTTTCTTGACCGCGTCCACGTCCCTGTCGGTGGCCAGCACTTCTTCCACAAGTTCGGCGTCCATTTTTGCTTCGCGCGCCGCATCGAGCAAAACTGAAAGTTCGCCAATGTCTTCGCCTTCGGTAAAATAGAGCTCGAACAGACGCTCCACCACGGCGTCCTGCTGATGGCCGGTTTCGGCCCAGCGGATCAGCCGGTGTGCATTGATCGTGTTGGGTGATCTTGTAATGCGGTCGAAGGCAAAGGGGATGCCTTCGGCCTCGCCGGTTTCCTTGATCTGCGCGTAGATCTCCGTGGCCTTGTCCCGGCCGAATTTCTTGTCGAGATATTCCTGCCGGTCCATGCCCCCTGCGGGGATGGTCGCATCCAGTTGAAACGGCCGCCAGCGGATGACAGGTTCAACATCCGGCGCCAGAACCTGCGCCCGGTCGAGCCGCCGTTTGCCGATATAGCACCAGGGACACATTACGTCGGAAACCACATCGACGGTCAGGACGTCCATTTCGCGCATTGGAATTCGTCACATCTGAATCAAACACATAGAAGTTGTGATTATCAGGCTGCGGCCCTGAGGTCCACGGAGCGGCTGCGCTTGATGAGAGATTCAGCGGTATCCACTTGCCGGAAACCTGCCAGATGGGTATCCAGCCGCACCGAGATCGGGGCGTGATGCCCCTCCACGGCGAATTCGGTGTGCGCGACAACGCCCTTGATTCTGAGGACGGCTTTCTGGGCGCGTTCGGCCGGCGTGTCGGGCAATGCGAGAATGAATTCGGTGCCGGAGTATCGGGCCGCCATGTCCTCGCCCCGGATCAGCAGGCCGATAACCTCGCCGACCTGTCTGATAATCCGGTCCGCGGAGGCATAACCGAGCGTTTCGTTGATCTCCGCCATATTCGCAATTGAGAGATTCGCCAGGGAGAAACCCTGGCTGGTCCTTTGTGCGTCCTTCACCATGGTGGTGATGTGCTCGAGAGCGAAGCCCCGGCTGTAGAGGCCCGTCAGCGCGTCACTCGTCGCGATGTGTTTGGCCTGCTGATAGATTTTCTTGAGGGAGTTGCGGAAGCGCGATTCGCGCACCAGAAGGTTGATCCGGATCCTCAGCTCGTCGCGGGAATAGGGTTTTGCGATTGCGTCGGTAATGTCCGACTCAAAGACCTGCGGGCATTTCTCCAGCTCGTCACGGTCGGCAAGCACAACGATCGGCAGGTTAAACAGGCGCGAATGGCCGCGGACCACCTTGGCAAAATCGATATGGGGTTCGATCGCGGCCGCCGCGTTTATGAGCACGGCATCGAAATCGCGCCGGGTCAGATAGTCGAGCGCGGTGCCCTCGCTCAAGGCGCCGATGAGCGTGGCGTGCTTGGCCAGGGAGTGTTCGATCATGGCGAATTGCGTCGGGTCGCCGAGGACAAGCACGGTCGCATTGTCGATATGGCTCGGCGGGGCGATGGCGGCCGGCGCATCGAGCCCGTATTTGGCGGAGGTATTCAACCGCCGGACGAGCTCTTCATGCATGGTGTTCAGGCGGACCAGCGAGCAGAGCCGGTGGCAAATCTGTGCGGGGTTTACCGGCCCGATGAGAAGGTCGTCGATATCGGCCGCCGCGTCGGCAAGTTCCATATTCTTGTCGGTGCCCACCAGCATGATGCGCAGGCGGCTGGACAGGGGGCTGGCCTTGAGGGTTTTGGCGAGCGCCAGGAAGGTATCGGGCGCCTTGCGCGCCGGCGCGCTCTGCATATTGAGGATAACCACATCGGGCCTGCGCGAACCGCATAATTCCGCGGCGCTCTGGGCGATATCGCCCATCGCGCATTCAAAGCCGCCTTCGGCAAGCACCTTTGCCATTTTCTTGTCGTTGCCGGTGTCCTTGCCGACGATCAGGATGCGCGCTGGGCCTTGCATAAGTTTGGTTTCCCGTATGTTCCGGTGCGATGTTGCACGTAACGTGAGTGTCGGCCGGATTGGCTTAATAATTCATAAAGTATGATGCTTTTGTCAGCCCGAAGGCCGGTAAAAACGGTGTAATTCTCTCCGTTTTACCTTGCCGTTGGGGGTCCGGGGCAGCCGGTCGATGAAAATGAACTCTCGCGGCATTTTGTAATCCGCCAGCATTGCGCCGGCAAAGGTCTTGAAGGATTCGGGATCGCTGAGCGCATTATTCCGAAGGACAATAAAAGCACCGATAACACGCACATCCTCACGCACCTGGACTTCGGTGACGGCAACTTCAGCGATATCGGGGTGTTCGGCCAGGACCTGCTCGACCTCAAGCGGGCTGACCCGGTAGCCCAGCGCATTCATAAGATCGTCATTGCGCCCCCGGTGGGTAATGTAACCTTCCTCATCCATCACTCCCAGATCGCCGCCGCAGAACCAGTCGCCATGCATGACGCGCGCTTCTTCCTCCGGGCGGTTCCAGTATCCAAGCATGAGGCCCGGATCGCTGCGGTGGACGGCGATAAGGCCTTCCTCGCCCGCAGGCAGCGGATCGGCGCCTCCCTCCGCCGGCAGGATGACCACGATGCGCCCGTCCTGCGGCTTGCCGACCGCGCCCGCCTTCACCGGGACCGAGGGGGATGAGGAAATGAATGTGGACATTTCGCTCATGCCAAGCGCTTCGTAGAGCGGTGTGCCGGTGCGCTCGCGCCAGTTCCGGGCGACCTCCCCGGGCAGCGTCTCACCCGCCGTCAGCCCGTGCCGCAGACTTGGAGGCACGCCGGATTCCACATCGCAATATTTCAGGATTTGCCGGTAAAGCGTCGGCACGGCGGCAAAGATCGTGGCGTCATGGGCGGCCATCAGTCTGAACCAGACCGAGGGGTCTTTTTCGCCGGTATAGACCAGCGCCGTCGCGCCATTCGCCCAGGGGTCGCAAAGTCCCGTTCCCAGCGTATAGGTCCAGTTGAAGGCGCCGGCATGCAGGACGCGGTCTTGCGGCGTAATCGCGTACCAGCCCCGATACATGGGCCGCCGGCCCCAGACGCTGCGGTGCGCATGCAGCACGCCCTTGGAACTTGCCGTTGTGCCCGATGTATAGATCAGGAATGCCGGATCGTCGCCGCGCGTTGGCGCATACGCGCCGCGGGTTGCGAATTTTCTGAGCGCGGCCACGTCTTCTTCGCGGTAGATTTTCACGCCGGAGGGAATGTCGGCGGCGGGAAGGTGGGGTGCGAGGGCAATCGCTCTTGCACCGCTGTCTTCCAGATAATAGGCCACCTCGCGGGCGCTCAGGGCGCTTGAAGCGGGCAGGGCGATGAGCCCCGCGGCGATGGCCGCGAAGAAGAGCAAGGCGAAATCGCTGGTATTTTCCAGCCGGATCAACAGCCGGTCGCCGGTGTTCAGTCCGTCCGCGCGAAGGCCGGCCGCCATCCGCAACACCGCGTCTTCCAGCTCGCCATAGGTCCAGGTTTCGGCGGCCGTGGAGGCATCTGGTGTCGTCGAGACAATAAGCGCCGTCTTGCCGGCCGGGCGCAGATCGCCGCATTCCAGGCAATACCGCGCCATGTTGAAGCGCTCTGGAGGGCGTTCTGTGTGAAATTCAGTCATGGTGAAGTCAATCTGGCAGGTCGCTAGATGTGCCCCAGAATCCGGTCGCGCTGGACCGCTCCTTGTCCGCTGCGGGGAATAGATTTCACGATCACCAGCTGATCGGGCGTCTTGTAGGGAGCGACTCTCTTTTGGCTCAGAAACGCTTTGAGCCGGTCGAGCGATGGCGCAACTTCCGGCTTTGGCACCACGGCGGCGAAGATACGCTCACCGATTACCGCATCGTCGAGAACGAATGCCGCGGCATCCAGAAACTCGGGAAACTCCGCATAGAGCTTGTCGAGTTCGCTTGCGGCGATCACCGCGCCGCCGTGATAAATCAGATCCTCGCTCTTCTGGCACCGGAACTGTCCGGCAATGGATTCGTCCACGGCGCAGCCGATGCCGGTGTCGAGAAAGCCGTGGGAATCGGGCTCTATTACGGTTCCGGCCAGCGAAAGCGGCCCTGCCGGCACCGTGCTTCCGCGTACGCAGAGCGTACCTCTCAGGACTTGCTGACTTTCCTCATGGGTGACGGCGCCCCGGACCCGCGTTTCAAGAACCGGGTCCCCGGCGTCCTCTTCTCCCGGCAGGTATATTTTGCCCAGCGGCAGCAGCGAGGGATCGGCGCCGGGGTTCCTTTCGCGGACCAGTATCGCCAGTTCGGCGAAATTGTGGATGTCGAAAATGGGGAGCGGAGTCTCAAACAGGTTGGGGCCGGAATTCACGCCATGCGGATTGGGCCAGACGCAGCCGATGCGGGCGAGGGGCTGCTCGCGCGAGTGCAGATCGCAGCGTTCTTCCAGGGCCGAGATGACCGACGCGGGAAGGGCGGTGTAGGTGATCTCGTTTTCCTGCAACTGCTCGACAAACACGTCGAAGGAAAATGGCAGATGCAGCACGATTTGCGCGCCCGCCAGAAGGGGCGCGACCAGCTGGCCCGCCACCGCGCCGATGCTTGAGTAGGGGTAGGTGTTGAGAACCCTGGCGCCGCCTCCCAGTTTCATCTGGTTTGAAAACATTTTTGCCAGGGCGGCAATTTCACCATGGGTGCGGGGCACCGGGCAGGCGTCCTGCCGCAACACCGTCCAGGTAATGATGGCCCTCTGGTCCGGGCGCGCGGGTTCGCGCGGCGTTCCGGTGTCCCGGTCACTCGCGCCGTCATCGGTCAGCCAGTCGTCAATCGGGGTCACGCCATCGGGAAGGTCCTCGCCAAAGGCGAACACAAAACGAACGCTCGGGTTCTTGGCGGCGGCCTCGCCAAGTGTCTGGGCCGAGTTTTCGTCTCCATAGCGGGCGACCGTGACCGCGGCTTTCGCTTTGATCTGGGAGAAGGCCCGGTTGATTTCATCAAGCCTCCAGAGGAGCGGCATGAGGCAGACAACCAGCCCGGCGCGCCAGGCGCCGAGGATCAGGAGCGGCGCCTCGATGGTGTTCGGCATCTGCAGGGCAATTATGTCGCCCGTGCTCAGACCGCAACCGAGGAACCGGCCGGCGATCCTGTCGGCAATGATGTCGGCGTCCGCAAAGGTAAGGCTGCGCGGCTGCCCCATGCCGCGTTTTGCGCGGTCGGGCGGATCCACGAAGGCGATCTCGTTTTCAGCATGCGCGGCGTGATGGCGCAAGGCGGCTTCCGCGCCGGTCATATCCGGCCCGGCGTCGTCCTTGATCTCAATCCGGACTGAGGCGTCATCATCCATCATATTTCCATCCGCCGCGAACCCTAGAGCAACTTCCGGTCAAACGATTCCGTATGGCCGGAAGTTGCTCTAGCCCCCCGGGCGGTCGATCCACCAAGTATCCACGCGGTACCCATATAGCGATGTTTTCGCCGGCCGGGCGAGCGACTTCCATCTCGCAACCCACTGCTTGCGTGTGTGAAACAGGGGAATCACATAGTGACCCGATAATAGCACCCGGTCGAGGGCCCTGACCGCGGAGACGAAATCTTCCCGCTCCCTGGCGGCGAGCAGAGCCGCAATCATTGCGTCCACGGCCGGGTTCCTGACACCGGCATAGTTGAACGACCCTTGCGCATCCGCGCTTTGGGCGCTCCAGCGGAACAGCTGCTCGTTTCCAGGCGAGAGCGACGCGTACCAGAAGGCCTGAATCATATCGAAATCGAAGGTCTGGCGGCGGCGTTGAAATTGCGCGGAATCCACCAGCCGCAGGCGCGCGGCGATCCCCACGCCCCTGAGTGCGTCGACGAATTTCAGAAGCAGTCTCTGCTGCGCGCCGCTGGCCGCCAGGATCTCGAAAGTGAAGGGCGCGCCGGATTTCGCCTCGACCAGCTTGCCGCCCTTGAGCGTGTAGCCGGCCTGTTTGAGAAGGCCGAGCGCCTTGCGGCGATTGTCGCGATTTCGCCCGGCGCCGTCGCTGACGGGCAGCTTGTAGGCGCCCTCGAGAATTGCCGGGTCCACCGCGTCCGCGAACGGCGTCAATAATTTACGCTCGCGCGCATCCGCTGCGCGTCCGTGAGAAGACAGATTCGACCGGTCGAAGAAGCTCTGCGTGCGGGTATAGAGGCCGTAATAGTAATTCTTGTTCAGCCATTCGAAATCCAGCATCAGTATCAGCGCCTTGCGCACGCGAATGTCCGCGAAGATTGGCCGGCGGGTGTTGAAAACAAGCGCCGACATGCCCGTGGGGACACTGACCGGCAATTCCTCCCTGACGACCCGCCCATCCTTGTAGGCGGGAAAGTCATAACCGCGCGCCCAGCGCCCTGAATCCGACTCGCGCCAGAGCTGAAACAGGCCCTTCTGGAAGGCCTGAAACATCGGGTCGTTATTCCGGTAATACTCGAAACGGATTTCATCGAAATTGAACCGGCCCGCATTGACCGCCAGACGCCGGCCCCAATAGTCGGGGTTGCGGACATAGACGATCTGCTTTCCGGCCTCGACCCTGGCGACACGGTAGGGGCCGCTTCCAAGGACCGGTTTAAGCGTCGTTTCCTCGAACGTATCGGCGGAAAAATAATGACGCGGCAGGACCGGCATCAATCCCATGATGAGCGGCATCTCCCGGTCCCCTTCGGCGTTGAAGGTGAATTTCACTGTCCGCGGGCCGATTTTCTCGGCGGCCGTAATCTTGGAATAATAAGTGCGGTGATTGGGCCTGCCCTTGTCGCGCAGCAACTTGTAGGAAAACAGCACATCCTCGACCGTGACGGGTTTGCCGTCGGAAAAACGCGCCTCCTCGCGCAGGACGAAGGAAACCCAGCTCCTGTCCTCGGGCGTTTCGATGCTTTGCGCAAGCAGACCGTAGAGCGAAAAGGGTTCGTCATAGGCGCGCGCCATCAGGCTTTCGAAGACAAAGTCGCGCAGGCCCGCCGCCGCCACGCCCTTGATGATCAGCGGGTTGAGACTGTCGAACGAGCCCAGCGTGGCGAAAGAGACTGTCCCGCCCTTGGGCGCGTTCGGGTTCACATAGCTGAAACCGGTAAAGCCCGGCTCGTGCGCCGGGGATCCATGCATGGCGATTCCATGGGCCGGCGCCGCGCGGACCCTGCCGGCAAAGCTGAGAATAATCGCCGCGCACATAAGGGCTTTCAAGGAAATGAAAGCCCAGTTATAGATGGATGAGTGCAGCTTCATGGGCTCTCCGTTTAGGCGAGGCGCTGGGCAAAAGCAATTCTTCTGATTGGACATAATTCTTCGGCTGGACAAGGAAAACGCACGGCCTTGCAGGGTTGCCAAATGAGATCAGGCGGAGTCCGGACGGGACATTGTTCCGTATGATGGCATCCGGACCGGAAATGATCATTGCAGGCGCTTGCCATGCGAAAGCCGCAATTCAATGTATTCAGGCACGTCAAATAGAACGGGTGCGTAAAGCTCGCATAAGAGCGAAGGAAAGGGTTAGAAAAATGGTCACCTACAAATTGGCCGATCGCCGGGTAGATTCAGCCTCAGTAATTTCAGGCCTGTTCATGGGGCTGGCAATCGGCGCACTCTTCCTTATCGCCCCGGCACAGGCCCAGCAGCAGCCCGCCAAAAAAGCACCGGCCGCGACGCCGGCCAAGAAACCCGCCGCTTCCAAGAAAGCAACCGGCAGCGCCTGGGTGAAGCTTTGCCAGGAACAGAAGGGCGAAAAAAAGCAAACCATTTGCCTGGTCCATCACGAGCGGTTCCATCCCACCACCGGACAGCCGCTGATCTCCGCCGCGGTTCGCAAAATCACCGGACAGAAGCAGGAAACCATATTGATCATGGTGCCGCTGGGACGGCTGCTCAGGCCGGGGCTGTTCGTCAAGGTGGATAAGGAGAAGGCGGTCAGTCTCCCTTATTCATACTGCACCGCTGTCGGTTGCGTTGCCGAGGTGCCCGCGAAACCGGAACTCATCGCAAGCTTCAAGAAAGGCCGCGAGATCACTATCGGGACCATCGATGTCTCCCGGAAGAAAATCGGCTTTAAGATTCCGCTGACAGGCTTCTCCACCGCTTATGATGGACCGCCGGTCGACCAGGCGATCTACACCAAGGCGCGTAAGGATATGTTTGCGCAAATCCGCAAGCGCCAGATCGAACTTGCAAAAAGAGCAGCGGCAGCCGCCAAAAAGAGAAGCGCCACTGAAGGCGCAGGCCAGCCCGCGCCGAAAAAGGCTCCGTAAAGGCGCATTATTTCATCCGGCTCTTAAGGGTGGAATCATGCTCTAATGTTTCGACTCGCCTCGAAAACGGTAGATACCGTTTTCCGGTTCGTCGAACATCTCCGGGATTTCGGCGTGGCGCAAGGGCTCGCCTGACTCGTCGGGCAGAAGGTTCTGTTCCGATACATAGGCGACATATTCGGTTTCGTCATTCTCGGCAAACAAATGGTAGTAGGGCTGGTCCTTTCGCGGCCTGATATCGGGCGGGATGGACAGCCACCATTCTTCGGAGTTGCTGAAGGTTGGATCGACGTCGAAAATGACGCCGCGAAACGGGTAAACCCGGTGGCGCACGACTTGTCCGATCTGGTACTTCGCAAGTTTCTGCATACTGTCGAACAGCTCTTTGTTTTTTACGCCTGGCCACGTCGAGGGCGTTGTTATCCCGTGCCCGCCCAGGGGCTGTCAACAGGCCGGCCGGACCGCCCGGTCAGCTATTATACGCGGCGGCGCGATCAGGATCTTTTTTCGCCACGAGGTCGGCCAGATCGACAATGACTTTCGCCTGTTTCCAGGTGGCGTCGTCCTGCATTTTTCCATCGATCATCACCGCGCCCGAGCCGTCCGGCATGGCTTCCAGAATCCGGCGCGCGAAGGCGACCTCGTCCGCGCCGGGGCTGAACACGCGCTTGGCGATTTCGATCTGACTTGGGTGCAGCGTCCAGGCACCCAGGCACCCCTGCAAATAGGCGTTGCGAAACTGCGCTTCGCATGCCGCTTCGTCGGAGAAGTCTCCGAACGGGCCATAAAATGGCTTGATGCCATTGGCGGCGCAGGCATCCACCATTTTGGCGATTGTGTAGTGCCACAGGTCCTGCTGGTGGAAGGGGCGTGACGCCTGCCCCTCATCGTCCGCCAGCACCCCATAGGCGGGATGCCCGCCGCCGACCCGCGTGGTCTTCATGCCGCGAGATGCGGCCAGGTCCGCCGGTCCCAGGCTCATGCCGTGCATGCGCGGGCTCGCCTCGGCAATCGCCTCGACATTCTTCACGCCCTCGGCGGTCTCGAGAATGGCGTGAATGAGAATTGGACGGGCGACATCGTGCGCGGCTTCGAGTTGCGCAAGCAACTGGTCCAGATAATGGATGTCCCAGGGGCCCTCGACCATGGGCAGCATAATGACATCGAGCTTGTTTCCGATCTCTGCGACGAGCCGCGTAACATCATCGAGCGCCCATGGGCTGTTGAGCGAATTGATGCGGGTCCACAGCCCGGTCGAGCCGAAGTCGTTGGCTTGCGCCATCTCGATGAAGCCATCACGGGCTGCCGTCTTGGCGTCCGCGGGAATGGCGTCCTCGAGGTTGCCGAGCAGAACATCGACCTGATCGCCAAGCGCTGCCGCTTTGGCGCGGATCTTCTCGATATGCGGCGGGATGAAATGGATCATCCGCTCGAGCCGCACAGGCAGTTCGCGAAGCGGCTGGGGCGCACCGACGGCGAGCGGCGCGAAGAAGCGTTTGGGGAGTTTTCTCGATGCACTCATGATGCGTTCCCGATTGAACCTGTTGGTATGCTCAGACGAAGCGTTTATTGGACCACATAAACTGCCCCGGCGTCTCGCGGATCCATTCCTCGAACTGTTTTTGCATGGCTGCCGTAATGGCCTGGATGTCTTCTTTTTCGTTCTCGGTCCGGGGCACCTTGACCTCGACCACATTTACGCGAAAGCGGCTTTGCCGGCCGATCCGTATGCAGCGCCCGATCCACATGCGCGCATTGAGCCGGCGTACCAGCAGGGCCGGAAAGGGCGAAAATTTTTCCTGCCGGCCAAAGAAGGGTACGGCGACGCCGTTTTTGTCATACAGATCCGCGACGAACCCTAAAGACGCCGTGTCATGGCGTCCGCGCTGACGCAGAAAACGCCCGAGCATGCGGGCGGTCTCGAAGCCTGTCGATCTTCCCTTGAACCCTCCCTTGCCGAACAGACCGCCGGGGAAAAGCAATTTGCGTTTCTCCTGGAGATACTTCTCCACGTAAGGATTTGAAACCAGCCGGTAGACTGCTGCGGTCTTCGAACCTGCGATAGCAAGCGGCCAGCTCGCAAGCTCCCAATTGCCCATATGCATTGTGGCGGCAATCGTTGAGCCCATTTTGCCCTGGTAACGCAGCACCATTGGAAGATTTTCAATTTCAATGCGGTCCGGATCCGCCAGAATGCGGTCAATAAGGACGGTTTCGACAATGACGCGGCCGATATTGTCCCACATCTCCATCGCAATCTCTTCGCGTTCTTCGGCTGTTTTCTCCGGATAGGCGATTTTGAGGTTGTCCATCGCCTTGCGGTGGCGCCGGCCGCCGCGGGACACCCATTGCGTGATTCTGGCGGAGCAACCGGACGCCAGGTCGAGCGGGACCAGCCGTATGACGCCGAAGACGAGGCGCATCAGCGCGTATTCCAGCCGGTGTCTGATGTCTCGTAGCCAATACATAAGGAGTCAATCTGGTATGTTGCGGGGGTAGTGGAATTGCCGGACGGCAAAAAGCCGCCGCGGCGTCTGTTGCCAGTGTTGGGCCGCCGGCGTCAAGGGGCGGAACGATACAGTCATCTGGTTTCAACGTTGGCGGCGGCGCGCGCAGGCGCGCGCATCAGTTTCGGCAGGCCGGATCGCGGCGCCAGGCCCTTGCGCATGAATGCTCTGCGCAATGGTGTGATCCCGCCAAGCAGGTGGAGCCCCAGTCCGCGGGCGGCCTGCAACGGCAGCAGCCTCGAAATCAGCGAGCGATTGAGCAGATCCACCGCAAAAATGCGGGAGGCGACATCTTTGCGCCGCGCCTTGTGGTAGGCGGCAAGGGCATCGCCGCCGCCCGGGTCCCGGTCCTCGGCCAGAGCCGCGGCGGCGCAATCGGCAAGCGCGGCGGCGTCACGAAAGCCGAGATTCAAACCCTGTGCGCCAATGGGCGGTATGACATGCGCGGCCTCGCCGACGAGGGCAATGCGCCTGGCGGCGTAGCGGGTTACGCTCATGCCGGACAGGGGAAAAGCCGCGCGCGGCCCCACATTTGAGATTTGTCCCAGACAGCCTTGCAGACGGGTTTCGATTTCACGGGCGATCGCCTCATCGCAAAGGCCCAGCAGCCTTTGTGCTTCATCGGGCGTTTCGACCCAAACCAGGCTGGATTCCGCTCCGGGCAGGGGCACCGTGGTAAACGGGCCGGCCTCTCTGTGAAACTCGGTCGAGGCATCGTCATGGGGCTCGCTGTGTGAAAAGTTGCAGGCGAGCGCCATCTGTTCATAGCTCCATGCCCTGGTGCCTATGCCCGCGGCCTGCCGGCTGATCGAGGCCCTGCCATCGGCGCCGGCCACGAGCCGGGCCGTGAGGGTGCGCCCTTCGGTCAGGGAAACGCGTATATTCTCATCTCCCGGCTCGATCGCCGTGGCCCCTCCCGTTTCGATGATGTCGAGATTGGGCATGGCTTGGGCGCAGGCCCGCAGGCCCGCGACCAATTCCGTATTCGCAATGTTGTAACCGAACGCCTGATCCCCGATTTCGCGCGATTCGAAAATGACTTCCGGCGCGCGGAACAGCCGCCCGGTATCGTCAATAATACGAATTGTGCGCAGTGGAGCCGCGTGGCTGCGGCACCGCTCCCAGACCCCGGTATTGCGCAACAGTTGCACGGAAGTCTGTAATAGGGCGGTTGTGCGGGTGTCCGGCCGGGCCGGGCCGCGATTGTGGGGCGGGCCGGCGATCGCGGTGCGGCAGCCAACGCAGGCCATGGCGACCGCCGTGGCGAATCCCGCCGGCCCCGCGCCGATGACGAGAGTGTCGTAAGCGGCTGCGCTCATCCGCGTGGCACAATATCGAAGGCGATGGAAAGGCGCCTGTCCCCGGATCTGAAGGGTTCCCTCCGGTGGTGGAAACAGGACGGAAACAGGACGGTCAGGCCTGCATGGGGTTGATATGAGCGGGTTTCGGGCTCACCCCGGACATGGGGAAGCTCCCGCGGTCCGCCAAATCCAATCCATTGCGGCGCGACCGCCTGTTCAAAGATCGCCTGAGGAGAGGTGGATTGTGATTCTCCTGTGGATTTAGCCACGATTCCCCATGCTCCGGCATTGCTGATTCGATTCGATGCGCCGGCAAAGGCGCGGTTTCGGGAGCGATCTTGCCATTTTGGCCAATATCCGGCAATGGTTGCATGCGGTTTGCGGCGGCTCGACGCCGGGATGCGCGAAAAGGGCATGATCGCGCCGATTTTTGGGGCTTTTTTTATGAATTCGGCATGTCCTGGAGGGGCAAGGGGCAGACGATTTCCTGATTCTCTTCAGCCGCACCAGATTCCGGTCCGGAATTTCGTCCGGGGAGGGAGGATTTAGGGGGCTCAGCCTGTTTGCCGGAGACGATATCGGGTGCTCGCCCCTACGGCTTTTGGCGGTTTCCGGCGAAATTCTCAGATAAAAAGCACAATAGAAGTATTGTATAATAAGCACTCTCTGGAAACGCCTGAAAATATTATAAAAAACATGTATAGAAAAATATAATTTATTTGTTTGAGCGGTATATCAATAATTTTCCTCAATTTTCTGTTTATAAATTATTCAAAAAAATGATAGCAATACAGTAAAAAATAAATTATATTATTGTATTATTTAAAATAATGCCATTAGATGATATAGTAATATAATATAAAAAAACTTTAATGTATAAAAATGATATATATTATTAGTATAATAAAAGAATATAAAAACAGTAACGCAAATAAATGCCGAAGTAATTGAATTATGGAAGAATAAACTTGTGATTTTTTTCAGGATATCGTGTTGTTTTGTGGCTTTGGAGGGTAATGGGAGGGGCCCGGCGGCCTGTGTTCACGATATGCATATATTAAGTGGCGAAGGGTGTGCGTGGCCGAAATGCAACAGGGTTCAAGAGAATGAAATTTGAATGGTGCATTTCTGTTTACGTGTCCGGGGGCATTCGCTAGGCATGTCATCAAGTCAGCACAAGCCAACTCATTTGGAGGCTTGGTTTGGCGTTCAGAGCAGAAGGTCGTTAAGGCGTACTGTTCCGAAATCAACCTTTGGTCACTAAGAAAAAAGTGGAGATGGACAATGATTGGGGGACTTAAGCAAACGACAAGTCGTTTGGCCATCGCCGCGGCGACTGGTTTGTTCATGGGCGGCATTGCCCTGACACCAGTCCAGGCGGCGTCACTGGGCGGCGATTGCTGCGCAGACCTCGAAGAGCGTGTGGCTGAGCTTGAAGCCACGACAGTTCGCAAAGGCAACCGCAAGGTTTCCGTGAAGCTGTCTGGTCAAGTCAACCGCGCAATCCTGTGGTGGGGTGACGGCGAAGACGACGATGTCTACTTTGTGGATACCGACAACTCATCGACGCGTTTCCGCATTACCGGTAGCGCAACGATCAGCCCCGGCCGGACCGCCGGTTTCAAGATTGAAGCCGACTGGTTCATTCGGAATAACTCGAGCGCAGTCACGAACTGCGATGCGAGCACGCGGAGTTCGGGACAGGCCAATTGTAAGGCTGATTCGGCGGGTGCCGTCGGCACCGATATGCGCCAGCAGGTTTTGTGGATCAGGGACGATGGCCTTGGCACAATTTCGCTCGGTCAAAGTGACATGGCATCGAACGGCGTATCGGAAGTCGATCTGTCCGGTACGAGTGTTGCTCAGTATGCGGGCATGGCCGACATCGGCGCCGCCTTCGTCTTCCGCACTTCTGGCGGTTCCTTTACGACGATTCAGTTGCGGAATGCCTACAGCCAGCAGGACGGTTTGAGCCGCAAGGTTCGTCTGCGTTACGACACGCCTTCGATCGGCGGGTTCACTCTTTCGACCTCCGTCGCCGCTGACGACCTGGTCGATGTTGCACTCCGCTTCAAGAAAGAGTGGAACAGCGTTCGTTGCGCATGGGCCGGCGCCATTTCTCATGACACGACAGAGCAGGGCCGGGAGCACAACGGTACCAGGGTTTCCGATGATCGTTGGGTCTACAACACATCTGGCTCGTGCCTTCACACTCCGTCAGGCCTGAACCTGACTCTCGGCTGGGCCGAGACTGATGAAGGTGTTGACGATGTCGATCAGGGATGGTGGTTCGTTAAGGCTGGTATTTCCCGCCGCTGGAATGCACACGGCAAGACCAGCATTTCGGTCCAGTATGCCAACTCTTCAGATCGCCTGTCGAGTGTGAGCGCAACTACTGGCGTAGCAACCAATCTGAGCGACGAGCTTGACTCTTTCGGCATCGCTTTCGTTCAGAAGATCGACGCTGCCGCGCTTGAGCTCTATGCGGCTTACTCGCGCCACGAACTCGATGACAACACGGCCACCAGCTTTCAGGATCTTGACTTCTTCCTGATGGGTGCCCGCATGAAGTTCTAAGCCAAACGGCTTAAAACTTGGCATGAATTGGAAGCCGCCCTTCGGGGCGGCTTCTTTTTTTGTTGCGGGGCCGGCCGGGTGCCTGGCTCGTGGACATGTTCGGTGATTGGGCAGGCGGGAAGGCCGCCCGTCCAATAGTGGCAAAATCGCCACGCGTAAAATGTGCCTCTTGGAAAATCTTCTGGATTAGCAATGCCTTAAGAGGTTTTGAAACATGCTTGCAATTGGAGGGACATGAGATCATCCTATAGGGGTAGAGGAGAGGATTGGGTGATGCGGACCAGATTCGCAATACTTTCCGGTGCGGTTGTGGTTTGGGCCATGGGCTCTGTAGCCGCGCAGGCATTCGAGCAGAAGCTGCTGGATCCAGCGCCGGCGGCGTCGATCGCCGTGCCTGCTCAATCCCAGCCCAATCTCTCTTTCGGCAGCGAAATCAGAGAATCAAAGCCCAAAAAGAAGGGCAGGGGCCTGAAACTGCCCGGAGTTGGCAAACTATCCATTCCCAAGCTCAATTTTGGCCTGGATCTGATGTATGGATCGCCGGAGACGGCCGATACCGGCCTCGGTTTTTCCGCCGACCCGGGGGCCACGGGCGACGATGACCTCACCATTCTGGGAACGTTCAAGCGCCGTTTCTAGGACGCGGGCCCCGCCGCCGCCCATCCACTCTCCAGGAGTAAGACCATGCCCGCCAAGATTATCGCGGGTATTGCCGTTCATCTTTTGACCGCCTCGGGCGCTGTATTCGGCCTGATCGCATTGCACTATGCGGCCGCCCACGATTGGGCGCTTTCTTTTTTGTGGCTTGGCGGAGCGGCGCTGATTGATGCGCTCGACGGTCCGCTCGCCCGCCGGGTCGAGGTGGAAATGACCCTGCCTCGCTTCAGTGGCGCCCGGCTCGATATGGTGGTCGATTATTTCAACTATTGTGTCGTGCCGGCGTTCATCATCATGGAAAGCGGGATCGCGGGGGATGGTCTTGGCCGGGTTGCGGGCGCTGCCATTCTGCTCAGCTCGCTGTTTCATTTCTCCGATCTGAACGCCAAGACCGATGACGGGTATTTTACCGGCTTTCCCGCCGTGTGGAATGTTGTCTGCCTTTATTTCTTTGTCTTCGGAACGGGCCCGGCCGTAACCATGCTGGTGATTCTGGGGCTGGCGGCGGCAACTTTCGTTCCGGTGAAGTGGGTTCACCCGGTGCGCGTGCGCCGCTTCCGGGCGCTGACCATGAGCATCACATTGTTATGGTCGGCGGCGGCGGTTTATGAAGTCCTGTACGGATTCTCCGGAGCGTTTGCGGTGAAGGCGATATTCTCTTTTGCCGCGGTTTATCTGCTTGCCATCAGTCTCTTCCGGACGCTTTTTCAGCGCACATCCCGTAACGACGCCGCAAATTGAAGCCTGGCTTGTCAATGCCGGATTTCCGAACGCTCCGCTGCGTGCGGCAGGCCCGCCAAGGCTATGCGCAGATTGACAAATACGGCATGCTGGCGAGGTGAATCGCATACCCAACTCCAGCAAATTTCCGGGGGCATTTTTTGATGATCGAGTGGCTGTTTGATCCAACCATCTGGGCAAGTCTGGTGGCGCTGACCGCCATGGAAATTGTGCTCGGTATCGACAATGTGGTCTTCATTTCCATTATCGTAGCGCGTTTGCAGCCGCCGCACCGCGAACGAATCCGGAAAATCGGCCTGGGCCTGGCTCTGCTGTTTCGCGTGATAATGCTGTTCGCGATCACCTGGATCATCGGCCTGACCGCGCCGGTCTTCACGGTCATGGCGCAAGAGGTGTCCTGGCGCGACCTTATTCTCATTGCTGGAGGACTGTTCCTGATTGTCAAGGCGACCAGGGAAATTCACAATTCGATCGAGGCAAATGGTGAGGATGGGGGCCCGTTGCAGGTGGCGTCCGGCGGGTTCTGGAGCTTTATTCTTCAGATTGCGGTGATCGATCTGGTTTTCTCGGTGGATTCGATCGTCACGGCGGTCGGCATGGCCGAGCTCGTAGAGGTCATGATAGCGGCCGTGGTGATCTCCATGTTTGTCATGTATCTGGCCTCGGGACCGATTTCGGAATTCATAGAGCGCCATCCGACGACCCGCATGCTTGCTTTGAGTTTCCTTTTTCTCATCGGCGCCGCTCTGGTGGCGGATGGTTTGGAATTCCATATTCCGCGCGGTTACATTTATTTTTCCATGGGCTTTGCGGCTATTGTGGAGACCATGAATGTGTGGGCCCAGCGGCGGCGGAGGCGCAAGGCCGCCCGGGCCAAATAGGCTGCCATATTCGGTTCGGCCAGCCGTGAGGCTCGGCTTCGCACAGGGAAATTTATGCCAATCGCAGGCAGATTTATGTGCTGCGCCACTCCTCCCGTTGACGGCCGGCTGCGTGGAGTCATCGGCCCCGTGCCGCCGCGTCATATGATATCAGCTAGAAAAAAATAAAATATTTCAAGGCATTAGAGGAAACATTGTGGGCAGGGCGGTTCCGGTCTCCGGCCAGGAACCATGGCTGGCCCGATGTTTGCTTATTAACCTGAATGGGAACACCCGCCCACCCGGATACCGGTTGCCCAAAATTTGACAACATTGCAGTGCGGTATCCCGCGCTGCGTTGCACAATAACCTGAAAGAGCAAGGGATCTGCGCATGAAACGGAGTCTTCTTATCGCCGCCTTGGCCGGTTTTGCGACTACCGCGGCCTATGCGGCCAGCTCCGACCATTTGAACGGAGCCGAGCTTCGCCAGGCGGTCGTCGGAAAGACAGTCTATCTGAGCGCCAACGGAGTTGTGCTGCCAATCGCATTTCGCGCCAATGGGACAATGAGCGGACGGCTGAAGGCTTTTGCGGCATCTGTTGCCGGTGGGTCCCCTGTGGACTCCGGCCGCTGGTGGATTTCCAATAATCAGCTGTGCCAGCGCTGGAGCCAGTGGCTTGATGGCAAATCCTACTGCTACAAGGTTTCGCGTAACGGTCAAAATGTGGTCTGGGTGCGCAATGACGGCCGGCGTGGAACTGCACGTATTGGCAGCTAGCACTGGCGGCTTCCGGTCCCTCCCTCACAGGAAGCGCAGGGAATCATCCTTCTCAGGAGGAGTTGCCGCCGTCCCCTGCCGCGCGGAGCCACTTCCGGTAGGGCCCGGCGCATCCGCTATCATCTTCAATTCGCAAGCCGGGTTTTGACGGCGGTTTAAGGCCGCAGAATTTTGCGACGCGCTGAAGTGTTGCTTCGGGGTCGCTCACCATCTCTTCATAGTTCACCAGGATGGCCTGATTTCCCAGCTTTTCCAGCCAGTTATCAACCATGATGCGGTAATTGGAAATGTGGTTGTATATGGCATTCAGATTGTATGCGTATTGGTTCGTGTTCTCCTGGTAGAGCTGCCCAAAGATTCTGAGTGCAACATCGTCGTCATTTCGCCTCATGAAGACAAACTTGGTATTGGGCGCGAAGTCTGCGAGCCGGCCGGCGTCGGGGATTGCGCTGGGGTGGGTAATTGTAACAAGGCCGGCGCCGCCAGCGCATATCTTCAGCCGTTTCCTGTAGATTTCCGCAATGACGGGGTCCAGTTCTTTGGGCAATTTGCACAGATGATATGTTGTCAGAAGGCCTGCGTGCTGAGAAACATACTGGGCGCTCGAGGTTGCCAGATCATGCTCCTGGAGCATTTCCACACCCGGCAATGTCCCAACCAGGTTTTCCATTGCGGTCCTTCCGGACCGTGAGGTGCCGAGGATAAACAGCGAGGGGGGGCATTTATCCACCTCCTTTTCCGGTTTCTTTTCGCGCGGACTCCAGTTCAGGCATATTGATAGCAACTCTTTTTCTTGTTCTGCATGTGTCTGTGCCTGCTCTTCATATTTTTCCTTCAGCGGCGCATTTGCCGCCACCCAGCAGTCCCAGGCCTCCTTATGCCGGCCGAGCCCATCGAGGCACATGCCACGCGTGAAGGCGGCATTGAATTGCGTTATCTCCTCGTCTTCCGGCTGAGGCTCTCCCAAACCGTCGAGTGAGCCGAGGATATCCAGATCGAGTTTGATATCTTTCGGAAAAGAGCTCGCCAGCATGTAGGCATAGGCCTGTATGTCGCGGTTTGAGGGAGTCTGCAGCGCCTGCATGAGAACCTCGGCCGCATCGTCATATCGCCGAAGATACAGGTAACATTCACAAAGCCAGAACGGCGCGGCGGATTCTCCGGACCCAGCCTCACAGGCGCGCCTGAGAACCTCCGCGGCGCGCTCGTAGCGCTGTGTTGTCATCAGCGCTTGCCCGAGAACAAAAAGAGTTGAGTGTTCATCGGGCTTCAACATCAGAGATTTCTCCAGATAGCGTATTGCACACTCCGGAGCTTCGAGTTTCAGAAAGGCGCGCGCGGCATTGGTTAGCGACACCCAGTCCTTCGGATTGAGCATCGACGCCTTGACCAGCAGCGGGAGAGCCTGGTCGTAGGCGCCGCGCTGCATGTGTGTCAGAGCCAGCATCGAGAGGGCGCCGACATAGTCGGGGTGGCGGTCCAGGAGGCCCAGGCAAATTCGTTGCGCGCCGTCTAAATCCCCGGCCGCGCGGGCATGCTCGGCGGAAATCAGGTCCTGGTGGGAGCTCTGGACTTCAGCGATTGAAACATGGGTGGTTGCTACAGCCATTGTCATTCCTTGCGCGCGTTGATTGCCGGGTCGGTTTCCGCGCCGGTTTTGTTGTTTCTGCCACATCCGGCCGCCGCATGTCATGTGGTGATTGATTGGAGATGTGCCGGGATTTTGTGTTGGATACAACGCTCAATGTGGCATAAACCGCTACGAATTCTGTTTGAGATATTTCGCCGGCTCTCCCTGATCGAGCATCTGCTTGTGCCATGCAATTGAGCATGCGAGGGTCCGCGTTTCCGCATGGGTGCAGACATGGCTGAGAATACAGACGGTTCAGACAATTGGGCGCATGTATCGGTGCAGGCGCGCCGGCGGCTGGAGGATGCCGGGCGGCTCCTGCAGAACGGAAATTTCGCTGCGGCCCAGGATGCATGCAGGGAGCTGCTGTCCGAGCATGCCGAATATGTGGGCGCTCTCTATATGTTGGGCCGCGCCTATATGGTGGGAGGCAATTACGATTCCGCCCTGCCGTGTTTCTTCAGAGCCTCAATGCTCAGCCCGGAGGACCCGATGGTCCTCACCGCTCTGGCGGAGGTGTATTGCGAATTACGGGCGGATGAAGCCGCGCTCGACGCCGCGCAGGACGCTCTGGACCTGAACCCGGATAAGGAGACCGCCGCTTATGCGCATCTCGTGCGGGGGCGTGTTCTGGAACGCGCGAGCGACTATGCGCGCGCGTCGGAGCATCTCGAAAAGGCGCTTGCGCTCAGGCCGGACATGAGCGCCGCGGCCTTGCTGCTGGGCGCCTGCCATATGGAACGGGGAAACCGGGACGGCGCCGCCACGGCCTACGCGGTTGCGCTTAAAGGCGGTGTGCTCCCCCTGGATCGCGCGCAAATATTCTGCGATCTGGCGCAGCGGCCGAAAGCCGGCGAGGCGAAAAAGCTTCTGTCGCGGATTGAGGCCCTGAAGAAAGAAACCTCCGGCCTCAAAACTCCGCTGCATGACGCTCTCTTCCTGGGACGGGTAGAGCTCGCCCGCGCAAGGATATTCGAGGGCCTTGGCAGGCATGCCGACGCCTGGCAGGCGCTGGAGACAGGCAATGCACCCTTTCACGAAGGCTATTCGCAGGCCAATCAGGCGCTGCAAGAGCAGAGGGAGCCAACCATCGGGCGGGCCCGCGGCTGGAACTATTCCGGGCCGACCGGCGCGGTGGACGGCAAGGATGTGCCGGTCACACTGTTTATTCTGGGGGCCTCGCGTTCGGGCAAGAGTATGCTTGAGCGGCTGGCCGGCGCCATGAAGGGCGTGACGCTGGGGTATGAGAACGAGCTGATTCAGACCAGCGTGGCGCATGTGTCGAATTCGTCGGGACTCCTTTCGCTGCAATTCCCAGGACAGCTGCCGGCCGCGCTTTACGACAAATTTTCAAAGTTTTATGTGGCTGAACTCATGAAGCGAGTGAGCGGTTCGAAGCTTTTCACAACGACCCATCCGGGCCTGATCCCGGATCTCGGGCGGATCGCGGAACTTGTGCCGAATGCGCGGGTCATTTTCATGGAACGCGACAGGGACGATACGGCCCACCGGATATTTGGAAAATTGTACCCGCAAAACACCAATCCTTTCGCCTATGACGTGGCCGGCATCTACGAACATCTTGATGGATACGAGCAGCTGATCGAGGCCTGGTCGGAGCATCTGGGCGATATCTCGATGCGCGTGAGCTATGAAAACATGGTTGCCGATCCCAAAGCCACGCTTGCGAAGGTCGCCAAATTATGTGGCCTGCCTGTACCCAAGGGCAGGCTGCCCAAGGTTGGCGATGACCGGGGATGCGCGGAGCCCTACTTCGATTTTCTGAACAAGGCGCGGGCGTAAGGCGCCGCGGCGGTCCGGGACAGCATGGCGGATGGGGAGGGATTCGAACCCCCGAGACGCTTGCGCGCCT
>BDTT01000104.1 GCA_002897995.1 bacterium BMS3Bbin10
AGATTTTCCAGACCGTGCGCAAATCAAACCTGAAGGCTTCGGGCGGCTTCGGGCTGGAGCGGTCGCCAAGTGAAATCGGCACCAGCGAAACCGCGAACAGAATGGCGATAATGGCGAACAGCTCGAACCCCATGGCCCCGAACAGGGGGAGCAGGAACTGGGCTCCGGCGTTGGCGGTCAGATCGATCAGCCGGTAGATGCTCAGGATTCGCGCCCGGTCGGTATTTTTCGAGCTCGCCGCAAGCCAGCTCTCCATGACGGTAAACAGTCCGGCGAAGCAAAATCCGGTGGCGAACCGCATCGCCAGCCACACAGTGCTATCGACGACCAGGACCAGCATCAGCGTGGCCGCGGACGCGACCGCGGCCAAGGCGGCAAACACACGGATATGACCGACATGCCGGATCAGATGCGGCGTGGCGAAGCAGGACAGTGCAAAGCCCGCGAAGTAGGCCGTCCCTATCAACCCGATGAGCGCCGGGCTGAAACCTTCGATATTGGCGCGAAGCGTAATGAGGGTTCCCTGGATGCCGTTGCCCGCGAGCAGAATGCCGGCGGCGGTCAAGAGCGGGATAAGCTGGCTATAGCCGGACATGGGGAAATCTCTTTTTTGCCGCGCATTTTATCCGAAAACCGGTTCCCATCCCCGCCTTCGAGGGGACAGGCTTTTTCGGAATGCGCTTCGATCACACCTCACCATCGAAGTGAGTTGCGCGGATACAGCAATTCACGCGATCGATATACGGGTCAAGTGCGCAGGGCTGCTGCGCGCGCCGGGCATGGGTCGCGGAGAGGCCGGGCGGTTCCGGCAGGTCAGGCGACCCGGTCGCGCGGTTCCTTGCCCGCAAAGAAGGCGTCGAGATTGTCCAGGGCGCGAAAGCCCATGGCGTCGCGGGTTTCCGCCGTCGCCGAGCCGATATGGGGCAGCAGGAAGGTGTTGGGCAATTCCCTGTAGCGCGGGTCGATGTCCGGTTCGTTGTTATAGACATCTAGTCCCGCCGCGCGCGGCTTTCCCGCCTTCAGCCCCGCAATAAGGGCATCGTCATCGACCAGCGTGCCGCGCGCCGCATTGACGACAATGGCGCCCTCGGGCAGCAGCGCGATGCGCGCCGCGTTCAGCATTCCCCTTGTTGAAGGCAGATTCGGCGCGTTGAGCGAAAGAAATTCGCAGTGCGGCAGCATGTCTTCCAGCGTCTCGTAATATATAGCGCCCGCCTCGTCCGCCTGACGCCTCGGGTTGTGATAGATGATTTTCATCCCGAACCCGCGCGCGCGTATCGCCACTACCTTGCCGACGCGCCCCAGCCCGACGATGCCAAGGGTCTTGCCGGTCACCTGCGTGCCGACCATGAAGGCCGGGCTCCAGTCCTTCCAGGCGGCTGTGCGCACGAGTTTTTCGCCTTCGCCGGCGCGCCGCGCCGCGCCCAGAATGAGCAGCATGACAATTTCGGCCGTTGCGTCGTTCAGCACACCCGGCGTGTTGGTGACGACGACGCCGGCCTGCTTCGCGGCCTCGGTATCCACATGATCGTAGCCCACCGAATAATTGGCGATGATCTTCACGGACTTCGGCAGCCGTTCGAACAGCCGCGCATCGAAATGTTCCGTATGGCACGGCACGATCGCGTCGGCTCCCTTAGCGCGTTTAATCAGTTCATCGCGATCATAGAGCGCATCATCGGGGTTGAGCCGGGGCTGATAGTCGCGCAGCAGCCGCGCTTCGACGGCTTGGGGAAGTTTGCGGGTGACAAGGACGACGGGCTTGCTCATGGGGCTTGGGGTCTCGCAAGATTGACGGGCTGAATTCCAGATCGGGAGTCTATGGCTCGAGAGCGTCCGGCACTACCGCAAGTTCAGAAGAACAGCCTTTTGAGTCCATGGCCTGGCTCAATTGCCCGTGCGGCCCCGGAACGGCAGCCGGAGGCGCATTCCGGAAAAGTCGCTGTTTGTCAGGTCGTCGGCGAGCTGGTTAGGGTCTTCGTTGATAGGCGCCTGGAAGCGTCCGATGTCGAGATCCCAGTTCCTGTTCTGGCCAACAGCCTGTGACCGGTAGGTCTGCTGCTTGATCCGGTCCCCCTTTATCTCCGCTTCCGGTTCGATCAGGAACTGTGACGGGGCTTCGCTGGAAGGAAGGGATGGCGCGCCGGCGCCGGGGGCATTCAGCCCCTTGACGGACTGGGCGCCGGCCGGCGCGGCCAGAGTGAGGGCCAGCGCGGCGCTGAGCAAAAATTGCGGGCTTCGTTGGCGCATGATCGATCATCCTGCGATGCGTTCCACGGCGGAAGCAATGATAGCATGGATCACGGCCAGTCGCGCACAAGCAATTGCTGGCCAAACCCGAGCAGCTCCGGCGCGTTTACGGACAATAAAGGGTTAACAGCCATACTGACCGCACCGGTGGGCACAACCGGTGCGGGCCAAAGGATTTGAACCCGCCGGGCGGGGCCCGCGCCTCCACGCAAGAGGGGCAGACATAGGGAGGAGAACGAACAAACCGCAGAAAGGAGTATTCTTATGTGGAAAGCTGTTCTCGTTCTCTTCATGACTTCGAACGCCCAGCCCGTCTCCATGATGGTGGGCCAGTTTCCGGAAGTCTTCATGAGCAAGGCGAAGTGCCAGGCTTTCGTGGCCGAGACGCGCGGTGACATTGTCAGTACCGTGGCGGCGTTTACCGAACTCGCCAATACCGATATCAAGGTGCTGCATTCTGAAATGAGCTGCCTGGAAAACAACGACGGCGAGCCGGTCTGAGCATTTATGAGTCCATGACCTAGGATTCTCGCCTGGGCGGAGAATCACGTTACTCTCTGCCCCATGCAGCAATATCTCGACCTCATGGCGCATGTGCGCAACAACGGCGTGCGCAAGGAAGACCGCACGGGCACCGGCACGCTGTCCGTGTTCGGCTATCAGATGCGCTTTGATCTCAGGCAGGGCTTTCCCCTGCTCACCACCAAGAAGCTGCATCTCAAATCGATTCTTCACGAGCTTTTGTGGTTTTTGTCCGGCGACACCAATACCGCCTATCTGAAACGCCACGGCATTTCCATCTGGGACGAGTGGGCGGACGAGAATGGCGATCTCGGGCCGGTTTACGGCCGTCAATGGCGCGCCTGGCCGGCGTGGGACGGCAGCCATATCGATCAGATTACGAAAATCGTCGATGAGTTGAAATCAAACCCCGATTCGCGCCGCCTTATCGTCTCGGCGTGGAATGTCGCGGAACTGGATGAAATGGCGCTGAGCCCCTGCCACTGCCTGTTTCAGTTCTGGGCGGCGGAGGGGCGCCTGTCATGCCAGCTCTATCAACGCTCGGCCGATGTTTTTCTCGGCGTGCCGTTCAACATCGCCTCCTATGCCCTGCTCACATTGATGGTGGCGCAGGTGGCGGGGCTGAAGCCCGGCGATTTCGTCCACACCTTCGGCGACGCGCATCTGTATCTCAATCATCTGGAGCAGGCGGACCTGCAATTGAAGCGCAAGCCCGGCCCCCTGCCGCAAATGGTACTCAACCCAAAAGTGCGCTCGCTGTTCGATTTCACCTATGACGATTTCACGCTTGAAGGCTATGACCCGCAACCGCATATCAAGGCGAAGGTGGCTGTTTAGATGCCGGGGAGGGGTGCGCGCATAGCGCTGGTCGTTGCGGTGGCGGAGAACGGCGTCATCGGAAACGAGGGCAAGCTCCCATGGCATCTGTCGTCAGATTTGAAATTCTTCCGCAAGGTGACCATGAACAAGCCGCTGATCATGGGGCGGAAAACCTTTGAATCCATTGGCAAACCGCTCGATGGCCGCGACAATATCGTCATCTCGCGCAACAGCTCCCTCAAAGCGCCGGGTGTTCTCGCCGCCGCTGATCTTGAAGAGGCGCTTGAACTGGCCCGGGCGAAGGCGCGCGCGCGCGGCGCCGATGAAATCCCGATTATCGGCGGCGCGCAAATCTATGAGCTGGCGCTGCCGCGAGCCGACCGCATCTATCTGACCCGGGTCCATGCCAGCCCCGATGGCGATACCCGGTTCCCCGAAATCGATAAAACGCAATGGCGCGAGACCTCGCGCGAACGCTTTTGCGCCGGCCCGAAGGACAGCGCCGACTACAGCTTCGTCGTGCTGGAGCGTACACGCTGACTTGCCCTTTGACCGGGACATTGCCAGACTTGGCGCAGACAAAAGCAAGGGAGGCAGTATCCATGAAATCACGCGCGGGCGTCGCGGTTGCGGCCGGCAAGCCCCTTGAGATACTCGATGTCGATCTCGACGGCCCGAAGGCGGGCGAAGTCCTGGTTGAAATCAGGGCGACGGGGGTGTGCCATACCGATGAGTTCACACGCTCGGGTGCCGACCCCGAAGGCCTGTTCCCGGCCATTCTGGGACATGAGGGCGCGGGGCTCGTGGTGGATGTGGGCAAGGGCGTCTCGAGCCTCGGGAAAGGCGATCACGTCATTCCGCTCTACACGCCCGAATGCCGGGAATGCGAATACTGCACGTCAGGCAAGACAAATCTCTGCCAGGCGATCCGCGAGACGCAAGGGAAGGGCGTCATGCCGGACGGGACGAGCCGCTTCTCCGCCAATGGCGAGAAGCTGTTCCACTATATGGGCACTTCGACATTCTCAAATTTCACCGTGCTGCCCGAAATCGCCCTCGCCAAGGTGCGCGAGGACGCGCCGTTCGAGAAGATCTGCTATATCGGCTGCGGCGTGACCACGGGGCTGGGCGCCGTCTTCAACACGGCCAAGGTGCGCCCCGGAGATAATGTGATCGTGTTCGGGCTCGGCGGTATCGGCCTCAACGTCATTCAGGGCGCGCGCATCGCCGGGGCAGACATGATCGTCGGCGTCGACATCAATCCCGCACGCAAGGATATGGCGGAAAAATTCGGCATGACCCATTTCGTGAACCCGGCCGAGGCCGAAGGCGATCTGGTGCCCTATCTGGTTGATTTGACGAAAGGCGGCGCGGATTACTCCTTCGAGTGCATCGGCAATGTGGATGTCATGCGCCAGGCGCTTGAGTGCTGCCACAAGGGCTGGGGCACCTCCATCATCATCGGCGTCGCCCCGGCGGGCGCGGAGATTTCAACCCGGCCGTTTCAGCTGGTCACGGGGCGCAACTGGCGCGGGACGGCCTTCGGCGGAGCCAGGGGGCGAACCGACGTGCCCAGAATCGTGGATTGGTACATGGAGGGGAAGATTAATATCGACGATCTCATCACCCATGTCATGCCGCTGGACAAAATCAACGATGCTTTCGATCTGATGCACGAGGGAAAATCCATCCGCTCGGTCATCACTTTTTGATCTCACATTACAGAAAGTACAGTTGACCTTGCGCGGCTGTGGCGCAAACTGTGTGTAGCGATGTGGTTGATACCGGTCCGTCATGCATTGTCTCTCGGCGGGGAGTGTCCTATAAACCACTCGGCTTTGCCGGTCCGTGCTGAAAAGGCGGTTTCATTTTGGCCTGCCTGCCTGGTGTGAAGTACCGGTATTGCGCTGGATGAGGCAGCGCAGGCGATTCATCGAAAACAAGATAAAAGAGACGAGGACATTTCAATATGCCCTGGAGCAATCAAAGCGGTGGTAGTGGTGGCGGCGGCGGTGGCGGCTGGAAAGGTGGCCAGGGCCCTTGGGGTCAAGGCCCCAAAGGCGGCCCCGGCGGCCCCGCCCCTGATCTGGAGGACATGATCCGCAAGGGTCAGGACCGTCTGAAACAGGCCCTGCCGGGCGGCGGCGGCAAGTATATGTGGGCGTTTATCCTGCTCGGGATTGTCGGTATCTGGCTGATGAACAGCTTTTTCACTGTCGGCCCTTCGGAAGAAGGCGTGGTGCTGCGGTTCGGAAAATTTGTGCGTTCGACCCCGCCAGGCCTGCATTTTATCATCTGGCCCATAGAGACGGTCGAGATGCCGAAGGTACAGGTGGAAAACCAGCTCAATTTCGGGTTGTCCGCGCGCGGCGGTTCGCCCGAAGGGCTGATGCTGGCCGGTGATCAGAACATCGTCGATATCAAGTTTACCGTGCTTTGGAAAATCGCCAACGCGCAGCAATTCCTGTTCAATGTGCGCAATCCCGAGCGGCTGGTGCGTGTTGTTGCGGAAAGCGCCATGCGCGAGATCGTCGGCCGTACTGCTGGCGATCAAATCCGCACGCAAGGGCGTCTGGTGGCGCAAAACGAGGTGCTGGCCCTCATCCAGGGGACGCTGGATTCCTACGAATCCGGTATCCGCATCACCGCCGTGAAGCTTGAGAAAGCAGACCCGCCGCCCGCCGTGATCGATGCTTTTGAAGAAGTGCAGCGCGCCGAGCAGAACCAGAATAAATTTATCCGCGAAGCTGAGTCCTACCGCAATAAGCTGCTTGGTGAAGCGCGCGGTAAATCGGCCAAAATCGTCGAGGATGCAAAGGCCTACAAGGCGCGGGTGGTCAATGAGGCAGACGGTGAGGCGCAGCGCTTTATCTCTGTCTATGACGAATATTCCAAGGCCAAGGAAGTGACCCGTGAGCGGCTCTTCCTGGAAACGCTCGAAGAAGTCTATTCGAACACCAACAAGGTGATTATCGAGCCCAGTCAGGGCGGTAGCGGCACGGGAGTCGTTCCCTATCTGCCCTTGCCTGAAATCAGGAAGCAAAGCCGTGCCAACTCTACACCGGCTGCAGGAGGCCAATAATGCGCAACGGAATTAAAGCCATTCTCCTGGTCATTCTGGCGATTGGCGTCTTTATCGCTTATTCGTCTGTTTTCATCGTCAATGAACGCGAGAAGGCGCTGGTGATCCGGTTGGGTGAAATCCAGCGGACAGTCACCGAGCCTGGACTCTATTTCAAAACGCCGATCGTCGAGGAGCTCGTTTATGTCGAGGACAGACTTCTGTTCTTCGAAAGCCTGGATAAGAGCATTCAGGTCATCGATGGCCGCCGTTACAATGTCGACGCCATCATCATGCTCAAGATTATCGATGCGCAAAAGTTCAGGGAAACGGCGAATGCCAGCCTGAATCAGGTGCGTGACCGTTTGGAAACCCGCCTGGACTCCGCGCTGCGCCAAACATACGGCAAGCGCACCTTCGAATCCGCGCTGTCGAAGGACCGCGAGACAATGATGACGGAAATTCGCGATCAGGTCCGCGGCGAGGCTTTGTCGCTTGGCGTGGATATCGTCGATGTCCGTATCCGGCGAACCGATTTGATGACCGACGTGCTCAAGGACACCTATGATCGCATGAACGCGGAACGTTTCGCCGAGGCCGCCCAGTTGCGCGCCGTTGGCGACACGGCGCGCCGGCGTATTCGCGCCGAGGCGGAACGCGAGTCCGTTGAGATGGTTTCCAGGGCCAAGCGGGAATCGGAAATCATCCGCGGTCAGGGAGAGGCGAAGCGCAACAATATCTTCGCCAATGCCTTTGAGCGCGATCCGGAGTTCTTTGCATTCTACCGGTCGATGCAGGCCTATCCGAGGAGCCTTAAAGGGGATAGCACGACGCTGGTCCTGACGCCCGATAGCCAATTCTTCCGTTATCTCAAAGATCCGCTCGGTGGCCGGAAAGACAAAAAGACCGGTCAGTAATGGTTGATTTACTGGTCGCTGTTGGCCTGGTTTTGGTTATAGAGGGTCTGTTATGGGCTTTGGCGCCCGGCTTCGGCAGGCGCATGCTTGACGCCGCTTCGAAAATGCCGGAATCAAGTTTGCGGACGGCTGGCGCGCTCGCCGTTGCCGCCGGTGTGCTGATTGTCTGGCTGGTGCGGGGATAGGAAGTCCCCCCAGGTTCGATCATTTGCGCCGCGCGTGATCGATGCGCGTAAAAATAACGGGTTCAGTATTTATCGGGACTGGATTTTCGCGGCGAATGACAGCAAACGAAGTTGCCGGCCAGGGAAAAGGGTTGGAGAGTCGGGACATGAAAAAAACCAGTACAAGACCTGTCATTTCCGGGTTCGGGTTTTCATGGGACCCTCGCAAGCAAGGCTTCTTGCGGATTTCAGCTTTCGCGGCGGTATGCCTGCTGGTTCTGGTGTCCGCTCTGGCGCCTTCGGCATTCTCGCAAAGCCGCGGTCCGAAATCCGTAGCCGACCTGGCCGAAAAGCTGCAAGGCGCCGTCGTCAACATCTCCACCACGCAAACGCTGAAGGGAACCAGGGGCGTTCCGTTGCCCCGCATCCCCAAGGGGTCTCCGTTCGAGGAATTCTTCGAGGATTTCTTCAACCGTCAGCAGCGTTCCGACCGGCCCCGCCAGGTAAATTCGCTCGGGTCCGGATTTGTGATCGATTCCAGCGGTCTCATTGTGACTAACAATCATGTCATCAGCGGCGCGGAGGAAATATTCGTCAAGTTCAGCGACGACACCAAGCTCAAGGTCGTAGAGGTTGTGGGGACCGATTCCAAGACCGATCTCGCCCTGCTTCGGGTCAAGCCTGAAAAGCCGCTGACCGCGCTCGAATTCGGCGATTCAACGAAAATGCGGGTTGGCGACTGGGTCATGGCCATCGGCAACCCGTTTGGTCTTGGCGGCACCGTTACGCTCGGGATCATCTCCGCCAAGAAGCGCGACATCAATTCGGGTCCCTATGACGAATTCATTCAGACCGACGCGGCGATCAACCGGGGAAATTCCGGTGGCCCGCTGTTTGATATGGAGGGCAAGGTGATCGGTGTGAACACCGCCATCATTTCACCGTCCGGCGGGTCCATCGGCATCGGGTTTGCCGTGCCTGCGAAGACGGTGGTCCATGTGGTCGATCAGTTACGCCGCTTTGGGGAGACCCGTCGCGGCTGGCTTGGCGTGCATATTCAAAGAGTGACAGACGGCATTGCCGAGAGCCTCGGCATGGACAAGGCGACGGGCGCGCTTGTGGCCAATGTCGCGCCAGGCAGTCCGGCCGAAAAATCGGGCATCAAGGTGGGTGATGTGGTCCTGTCATTCGACGGAACCAAGGTTGAGAGCATGCGCAATCTGCCGCGCCTGGTTGCGCGAACCGCAATCGGCAAAACTGTCGAGGTCGAAATCCTGCGCGACGAAAAGAAGAAGATCCTGAAGGTGACCATCGCGAAGCTTGCCAAGAAGGAAGCCGCAAAGGCGGAAATAAAGGAAAGTAAGGAAGCGGAGAAAACGTCTCTGCTTGGCCTGTCCATATCGCCGATGTCCGCCGAACTCAGGTCCCGGTTCAAAATCGGAAAGGATGTCAACGGAGTCGTGGTCACCGATGTCGATCCTGACAGCGACGCGGCCAAAAAAAGAATTACGGCCGGAAACGTCATCGTCGAGGTCAAGGGCAAGGAATTAAAAGGCAAGAGGGTGCAATCGGTAAAAGATGTCCAGAAGGCGGTCGAGGAGGCCAGGAAATCGGGCCGCAGTTCGGTGCTGCTTCTGATCGCCAGCGGGACGGGCGGCGTGCGCTTTGTTGCGCTTTCGCTCGAGTAACCGGTTGAGCTACCCGGCGAATTCGCGGCGCCTGTAACCCTGGGCAAACAGCAGAGCCGTTAAATCGCCATGGTCGATGCGTGTGTCCGCTTCGGCCGCCACGACAGGCTTGGCGTGATAGGCCACGCCCAATCCCGCTTCGCCAAGCATGGCAAGATCGTTTGCGCCGTCGCCGGCGCCAAGCGTATCTTCCTGCGCGAGACCGAGCGCCTGGCGATGGTGGCGCAGTGCATCCAGCTTTGCCTGCTGTCCCTGGATAGGCTCGATGACGCGGCCGGTCAGTTTTCCGTGTGCAATTTCCAGCTCATTGGCGTGATGGGCGTCAAATCCGGCCGCTTCCGCGACGCGGGCGGTGAAAAATGTAAAACCGCCTGACACAATCACCGTGCGGGCGCCGTTTGCGCGCATGGTGCGGGCGAGCTGGCGCGCGCCCGGGTTCAGTGTGATCTTGTCATCGAATATGGTTTGAAGTGCGCTCTCGTCCAGACCCTCGAGCAGAGAGACGCGCTCGCGCAGAGCCGGTTCGAATTCAATCTCGCCGCGCATTGCACGCTCGGTGATCTGCGCCATTTTTGGCTTAAAGCCCATGAAGCCGGCGATTTCATCGATGCATTCCTGGCCGATCAGGGTTGAGTCCATATCGGCGACCAGCAGGTGCTTGCGCCGCATGAGCAGGGGCTGGCAGACAATATCGACGGGCGCATGCCCGAGCGCGGCGCGAACCGCATCGGCAAGTTCGCCATCCGATTGGCCGGCATCCGGGAAGAAAGGAATATCGCACGCTTCTCCCGCCGACAGCCAGTCGGGCGCTCCGGCGCGGGGCAGGGCAGTGCTGGCGCGCGTAATCGCCTCCCCTTCCAGGGCGCGGGACGCCCGTGGGGCGATCAGGGTCAGGACGTGCGTCACGCTGTTCCTCGAATGTTAGCGAATGGCAAGAAGACGGATTTGACCGAGTGTTCTTTCGCAGAGATTTATCAATCCTTACGCCACAGACGGATAGATCGGGAATCGTGACGTCAAGTCCGCCACCTTGGCTTTGATGTGCGGCACGGCATCCGCAAGCTTGTTTTCCGATGCCGCGTTGATCAGACCGCCGATGCAGTTCCCGACGTCTGTCATTTCCGCCAGATCAAAGCCTCGGGTGGTTGCCGCGCTGGTGCCGAGGCGCAGGCCGACCCAATCGGCGGGGCGGGCGGCGTCAAACGGTATTGGATTTTTATTGGAGGTGATGCCGGCCAGCGCCAGGGCGTCCTCGGCGTCCTGACCGCTGATGCCTTTGTCGGACAAATCCAGAAGGACGATGTGCGTATCGGTGCCGCCGCTGACGATTCTGATTCCGCCCGCGGTCAGGACCTCCGCCAGGCGGCGGGCGTTCGCGCGCACCCGTTGTCCATAGACCTGAAAATCGGGCTGTAGCGCCTCTGCGAGACAGACCGCTTTGGCGGCCAGGACATTGGAATGGAGGGAGCCCTGAACGCCGGGAAATATCGCCGACTGGAGTTTTTTGCCGAGTTCCTCCGAGCGCGAGAGAATGAGCCCGCCGCGCGGGCCGCGCAGGGTCTTTGTGGTTGTGCAGGTCACGAAATCGGCGTGGGGGACCGGCGAGGGGTGGACTTTGGCCGCCACCAGTCCCGCAATATGCGCCATATCGACAAGGAAATGCGCGCCCACGCTTTCGGCGATCTCGGCCATGCGGGGGAAGTCAATCTCGCGCGGATAGGCCGATCCGCCTGCGATCAGGAGTTTTGGTTTGATCTCCTCGGCTTGTCTGGCGATGTCGTCATAGTTCATCAGGCCGGTTTCGCGATTCACCGTATAGTGGTGGGCGTCGAACCAGCGGCCCGACAGGTTCGGCCGGGCGCCGTGAGAGAGGTGACCGCCGGAGGCAAGGTCGAGGCTCAGGATGCTGTTCCCCGGTTGGAGCAGGCGGAAAAACACGGCCTGGTTCGCCTGCGTGCCCGAGTGCGGTTGCACATTGACATAGGCAGCCCCGAACAACTCTTTCGCGCGGTCGATGGCGGCCTGCTCTACGACATCGACAAACTGGCCGCCGCCGTGGAAACGCTTTCCCGGATAGCCTTCCAGCGTTTTGTTGTTCATCGCATGTCCGAGCGCCGCCAATACGGCGGGGCTGGCAATATTCTCCGACGCTATGAGCTCAATTTGCGTTTGCTGGCGCGCCGCTTCGTCGGCAAGAGCGTCGCGGGTGAGGGGATCATCCGCCAGTGATCGCTGGAAAAAGGGGGGAAGCTGCTTTTCCATTTCGTTACTCCGATTTCCGGGATTGTCCTCCAGCGGGAACTTCGTAAAAACGCATGACATTTCTCGGACCGGACCTTAAGCACTGAGCCCATGTCCAACCATCGCGCCATCCTTATTGCAGGGCCGACCGCGAGCGGCAAGTCGGCCATTGCGCTGGCTTTGGCCGAAAAACTGGGCGGCGTTGTCGTCAACGCCGACTCCATGCAGGTCTATTCCGAGTTGCGGATACTCAGCGCCCGTCCCAGCGCCGGGGACGAGGCCCGCGCGCCTCATGCGCTCTATGGGTGCGTCCCGGCGGCGCAGGCCTATTCCGTGGGGCGCTGGCTGGAGGATGTGAGCCGCGCGATTGGCGATGCGAAGCGCCTGGAGCAGGTGCCCATCATCACCGGAGGCACGGGTCTCTATTTCAAGGCGCTGCTTGATGGACTTTCGCCCATCCCGGATATCCCGCCTGAGATTCGCGATTATTGGCGCGCGGAGGAGGGTGCCCGAAATGCGCAAGAACTGCACAAGACGCTAGGCGAGCGCGACCCGGAAATGGCGCGCCGCCTGCGCCCCTCCGACCCGCAGCGCGTCATCCGCGCGCTCGAGGTGCTCGATGCCACCGGGTGCTCGCTGGCGGAATGGCAGAATGAGCCCGGCAAGCCGGTTCTTCCTGCGGAGCAGGCCTTGCGCTTCTTCGTGTCGCCGCCGCGCGAAGCGCTTTATGCGCGCATCGATCGACGCTTCGACTCCATGCTGGAGAGAGGCGCCCTTGAAGAAGTGAGGGCGCTCGCGGAACAGGATATTGACCCCGGCCTGCCGGTCATGCGCGCTCTTGGCGTCAAGCCCCTGATGCAGATGCTTTCAGGTAACATGACGCGGGACGACGCCATAAGGCGGACAAAAACGGATACGCGGCGTTATGCGAAGCGCCAGCTGACATGGGCCAAACGTAATATGATTGCGTGGAAAGAGGTTTTGGTGAAAGATTCAGAAAGCATTATGGATAAAATATTTGCAATTATTGATGTTTGATGGTTGACCCCGGCCACGCGCGGGGATACGGTGCGCCGCCGGTCCGATATGGCGTCGGGCTGGAGACAGGCGCTTGCGCGCCTGTCTTGGTTTTGGAAACAGTGAGTGAAATCCAGCCCGGCGGGTAAACCCCCCGCGGCGATGCGAATGGAGTGAGGGGCAAATGGCACGCACGATGACCGGTGCGCAAATGGTCCTGAAGGCGCTTGAAGATCAGGGCGTCGCGCATATGTTCGGCTATCCCGGCGGCGCTGTGCTGCCGATTTATGACGAGATATATCAGCAGGACAAGGTCCACCATATTCTGGTTCGCCATGAGCAGGGCGCCGTGCATGCGGCGGAAGGCTATGCGCGCTCGACCGGCAAGCCCGGCGTCGTTCTGGTGACCTCTGGTCCGGGTGCAACCAATGCGGTGACCGGTCTCACCGATGCGCTGATGGATTCCATTCCGATTGTCTGCATCACCGGGCAGGTGCCGACGCATCTGATCGGCAATGACGCCTTTCAGGAATGCGACACCGTCGGCATCACGCGCCCCTGCACCAAGCATAATTATCTGGTGAAGGACGTGAATGATCTCGCGCGCGTCCTGCATGAGGCCTTCTACGTCGCCACGGCGGGCCGGCCCGGTCCTGTCGTCGTCGACATTCCCAAGGACGTCCAGTTCGCGACCGGTGAATATACCGGCCCTTCCAAAGTGCGCCACAAAACCTATAACCCGCCGGTGAGCGGCAATCAGGACTCTATCCGCGCGGCGGTTGAGCTGATGGCTGGCGCCAAGAAGCCAATCCTCTATACCGGCGGCGGCGTCATCAATTCAGGACCGGCCGCCAGCCAGCTGCTGCGCGAGTTGGCGCATATCACCGGGTTTCCGGTGACCTCGACCCTGATGGGTCTGGGTGCCTATCCGGCGTCGGGCGGGCAGTGGCTCGGCATGCTGGGTATGCACGGCACCTATGAAGCCAACTGGGCGATGCATGATTGCGATGTGATGGTTTGCATCGGCGCCCGGTTCGATGACCGCATCACCGGCCGGATCGATGCCTTTTCGCCAGGCTCGAAAAAGATCCATATCGATATCGATCCCTCGTCGATCAACAAGAATGTGCTTGTGGACATACCCATCATCGGCGATGTGGGGCATGTCCTGGAAGAAATCATCCGCGTGTGGAAGGCCCGCTCGGTTGAGACTGACAAGGCCGCACACCAGGCTTGGTGGAAGCAGATCGATGAATGGCGGGCGAAGAAGAGCCTGAACTACAAGAATCGCGATGACGTCATCATGCCGCAATACGCGGTCGAGCGTTTGTATGAGCTGACCAAGGGCAGGGACACCTACATCACCACCGAAGTGGGCCAGCACCAGATGTGGGCGGCGCAGCATTATCACTTCGAGGACCCGAACCGCTGGATGACATCGGGCGGGCTCGGCACCATGGGTTATGGGCTCCCCGCGGCGGTCGGCGTGCAGATGGCGCACCGCGATGCACTGGTTATCGACATTGCCGGAGAGGCTTCGGTGCTGATGACCATGCAGGAAATGTCAACGGCGGTTCAGCATGATCTGCCGATCAAGGTTTTTATCCTGAACAATGAATATATGGGCATGGTGCGGCAATGGCAGGAGCTGCTGCATGGCGGGCGCTACGCGCATAGCTACACGGCGGCGCTGCCTGATTTCGTCAAGCTGGCGGAAGCCTATCAATGCGTCGGCCTGCGAGCGGAAAAGCCGTCCGAGCTCGATGACGCAATCAAGGAAATGATCAAGGTCGACAAGCCGGTGATCTTCGATTGCCGCGTCGAGAAGATGGCCAACTGCTTCCCGATGAACCCGAGCGGCGAAGCTCACAACAATATGCTGCTGGGCGACACTGCGGAGGAGGGCGACATCAAGGAAGCCATTTCGGACAAGGGCAAGGTGCTGGTATAATTCAGGCCCGCCTCAAAATCGCAATGAAATCAGTCAGTCACGGAAAATAGCGAAAGTCATGAATATGTCACCGGCGCAAAGCCACTATCAGGACCAGACCGTTTCGGAGCAGATTGAAACCCACACTTTGTCGGTGCTGGTGGACAATGAACCCGGCGTCCTGGCGCGGGTCATCGGACTGTTTTCCGGCCGCGGCTATAATATCGATTCCCTGACCGTGTCGGAAACCGAACACACGGCCCATCTCTCGCGCATTACCCTGGTGACCGCCGGGACACCGATGATCATCGATCAGATCAAGCATCAGCTTGAGCGCCTCGTTCCGGTTCACTCGGTGGTTGATCTGACGGTTGTCGGCACGCCGATGGAGCGCGAGCTGGCGCTCATCAAGGTTGAAGGAAAGGGCGAGGCCCGCGTCGAGGCGCTGCGCCTCGCCGAAGCCTTCCGCGCGCAGGTGATCGACGCCTCGACGGAACATTTCGTGTTCGAGCTGACGGGGCGTCTCAACAAGATCGAGCAGTTCATCATGCTCATGCAGCCGCTCGGGCTGGTCGAGACCGCCCGCACCGGGATTGCAGCCATTGGCCGCGGCAAGGAACCGATGTAAAACTACGCCCCAAGGGCTATCTCCTGAAATCAAACGGTTAAACCAATTCATACAAGGGGCATGTCACATGCGCGTTTATTATGATCGCGACGCCGATCTCAATCTCATCAAATCGAAGAAGGTCGCCATCGTCGGCTACGGGTCTCAGGGCCATGCGCACGCGCTGAATTTGCGTGACTCGGGCGTCAAGAACCTCGCCGTCGCCCTGCGCGCGGACTCAGGCTCGGTCAAGAAGGCTGAAAGCGAGGGCTTCAAGGTGATGACCGTCGCCGACGCCGCCAAATGGGCCGATGTGGTGATGATGCTGACGCCCGATGAATTGCAGGGCGAAATCTGGGTCAATGACCTGCGGGAGAATATGGGCGAGGGTACGGCCATTTTCTTCGCTCACGGCCTCAATATACATTTCAATCTGATCGAGCCGCGCGCCGACATGGATGTGTGCATGGTCGCGCCAAAAGGCCCCGGCCACACGGTGCGTTCCGAATATGCCCGCGGCGCCGGCGTGCCGTGCCTGCTGGCGATTGACCAGGACGCTTCGGGCAACGCCCATGATTTGACGCTCTCCTATGCGGCGGGCGTTGGCGGCGGACGTGCCGGCATTATCGAGACCACCTTCCGCGAGGAATGCGAAACCGATTTGTTCGGAGAGCAGGCCGTCCTGTGCGGCGGACTTGTCGAGTTGATGCGCAACGGGTTCGAGACGCTTGTGGAGGCGGGTTACGCCCCGGAGATGGCTTATTTCGAATGCGTCCACGAGGTGAAGCTCATCGTCGATCTCATCTATGAGGGCGGCATCGCCAATATGAATTATTCGGTCTCCAACACGGCCGAGTATGGCGAATATGTCTCCGGCCCCCGGGTGGTGAACCGGTCGAGCCGCAGGGCCATGAAGAAGGTGCTGGACGACATTCAGAGCGGGCGTTTCACCCGCGACTGGATGCTGGAGAACAAGGTCAACCAGACCTCGTTCAAGGCCATGCGTGCGGCCTGCGACGCCCATGCAATGGAGGAAACCGGTGCAAAGCTCCGCGCCATGATGCCGTGGATTGCCGAAGGCGCGCTGGTCGACAAGAACAAGAACTAGATCGCTTCATGTTTTGATGGAATCAAAACCGCGATCTAACTTTTTGTTTATGCGTACCATTTCTCCGATAACCGGTTCCCACTTATCGGTGATACGCACTAGGGTCTGTACTCAATTACGGATTCACAAAGCGCTGAGATCGTGATTCAGTTTCTTCCTCGCACAGGAGGATTGGATCATGCGGCATTTGTTCTGGTTGAATGACGAAGAGTGGGCTCGGATTGAG
>BDTT01000105.1 GCA_002897995.1 bacterium BMS3Bbin10
ATGTCGGTGATCTTCCGCAAGGTGACGGGATGCTTCCGCTCCGAATGGGGCGCCGGGCTCTATGCCGACATCCTCTCGGTCACGGCTACCGCCGCCATCAATGACCAAAACGCCCTCGAAGCCATCCGCACCTGCCTCAAAGGGAAGCCAGTGCTTCAGACGGTTTGACAGGGGGGTGAGCAGTTACAGCGCGAGCCATATCGTTATTCTCTTGCTATTGGCTCCGTCAGCACCCATATGTGAAACACCGGCGCGCCGAGAAGTTGGATAGGCGCGCCCTCTCAGGCTATCAGGTTAGACGACTATCTTTTATGGACTGCCGACCTTTCCCGACATCTTAGAGGCCTTTGCAGGACGTGGTGCCGTACTCGGTCCGCGTGCTCTCAATATCCAATGTATACTAACGGGAAAGGAAATCCCCATGGCCACTAATGGCACCGTAAAATTCTTTAATCAATCGCGTGGTTTCGGCTTTGTCACACCGGAAGACGGTAGCAAAGATGTGTTTGTCCACGTGACTGCACTTGAGGCTGCTGGCATACCGAGCATCGACGAAGGCGACAAGATCACCTTCGATATCGAGGACGACGAGCGCGGCAGAGGCAAGCAGGCAACCAACGTTCAGCTTGCTCAATAGTCTCTTCCATTAGAGTTTGAGATTTCAAACCGTCGGGGCTAGGGCCCTGACGGTTTGGACATACGGAAATTTGTTTTAAAATGCTCTCCAGACCCGAACAGCGAGACGCGCCGCTGCAGGATGACAATTCTGCGGAACCTGTTGTTGAGCGCGAGGAAGAGCTAAAGACCAGGAAGTGTCTGGTTTGCCAGTCGCCATTTCCAAGTGCCTGGGCTGGCGAACGCATTTGCCGACGGTGCAAATCCTCATCATCGTGGCGGAGTGGTGCGCTGAGGTAACGGCCTCAAAAGAGGCCCGTCATACTGACTGGACCGCTCACTCAAACATCCTCAACACACACCAGAAGCAATATTCGCACAATCAGGAGGCCGAGTGCTCTCAATCACCGCACGCGCGCATTCCAGGTTTATTTTCCACCACACAAAAGGGAACAATTATGCCGAAGGGCACCAAAGGGATCAGAAGAACCGGCAGTCACATCAGAAATACCGGCCCCTCTTCCAATCACTCCAGGCGGCCATCATCGAAGCCGCGCCAATCCCAAACGGATACCAACACCACCGCAAATGCCAAACGTAAGTATGAACACTATATAGCGCTTGCGCGAAATGCCACTTCCACCAGTAATGCGATCGAAATCGAGAACTTCTACCAGCATGCAGAGCATTACCTCAGACAAATGAGGGAGCAGACAGTCCAGGATTAAGAGTGTTGATAACGACATGCTGCATGCCATTCGCATGTCCGCTCCTGGCGCATAACCGACGTAAAGCAGCAGCGGTTGATACGTCCGCTTTCGGGGGGAAAGTGGACAAGTGGAGAAATGGTTCAACCCTCCGCCCGCAGTAATTCCAGTATCTTCGGCGTCGGGAACCCGTCCGCCTTCAGGCCCTTGTCCTTTTGCAGCTCGCGGATGGCGGCGCGGGTTTTGGAGCCGAGCACGCCGTCGATCCCGCCGATCTCGCTGCCGCGCGCAATCAGCAGCCGCTGTATTTCGAAACGCTCCTCTTCGGTGAGCGCGCGCACGCCATTGGGCCAGGGCGCCGCGAAGGCCGGCGCGCCGCGAATACGGTCCGCCAGATGGCCGACCGAAAGCGCATATTTATGCGCCGCGTTGTAAGTCATGATAACCCGGAAATTCCTGATCAGCAGGAACGCCGGACCCTTCCGGCCTTCGGGCAGATAGAGATAGGCCCGGTCCGAGAGTCTGGGGAACTCACCCCCGTTCACGCGTTTCACGCCGAGCGCCGCCCATTTGGCCAGGGCGCGGGAGCGGCGGCGGCCCGCATAGCCTTTACCGACCTTGCCGGGCAGTTTCACCTCATACCCCCAGGTCTTTCCGGTCCGCCATTTCTGCCTTGAAAGATAGTTGGCCGTGGAGGCCAGCGCTTCGACGGGCGTGTTCCAGATGTCGCGCTTGCCGTCTCCGTCGAAGTCCACGGCGAATTTCAGATAGTTGACGGGAATGAACTGGGTGTGGCCCATGGCGCCCGCCCACGAGCCGAGCATCGGGCCCTCGGGCACAACGCCGCGCTCCATCATGCGCAGCGCGGCAATGAGCTGGGTGCGGCCGAACTTCGCCCGGCGGCCCTTATAGGCAAGGGTCGAGAGCGAGCGGATGACGTTCATCTTGCCCATGAAGGTGCCGAAATTGGTTTCCATGCCCCAGATGGCCAGCAGCACATAGCGGTCGACGCCCCAGCGCTTCTCGATGGCGTCGAGTTCGGTTTTGTATTCTTTAGCCCGCTCCTTGCCGAGCCTGATGCGCGTATCGGTGACCGCGAGGATCAGATAGTGCGAGGCGGGGAACTTGAATTCGGGCTGATAGGCGTTTTTCCTGACGACTTCGGGGTCCGGCGTCAGCCCGGCAAAGGCCTTGTCATAGGTTTTACGCGACACACCGGCCTTGCGCGCGGAGGCCCAGAAGCTTTTCACGAAGCGCTCATAGCGCGCATCGGCGCCCGCGGGCCCCGCGGGAAGCGCCGCGCCCCCTCCCAGCAACAGTGCCGCCATCAGTAGCCGCGCGCCCGCGCGCATTTTCGCTCCCATCAGCCTGTCCTCTTTCCGCTTCGCGCAGCTGCGCCGTCAATCGTGGCGACAAGGCGTTCAAACAGCATATGGCCCGGCGCCGAAACCGCATCGACCACCGACAGATGGTGGCAGCCGGGCACTTCGAGATATTCGCATGTCACGCCCCTCCCGCCCCAGACTTCGGCAACCCGGCGCGACTGGTCCTTGAACACTTCGCTCTCAAGCGCGCCGACCGCGGCGACCAGTTTCAGGCCGGCGCGGGGGGCGGGCCAATGCAGGGTCGAGGCCTCGCGGGCGCTGGCGGGCGTGAGGCGCACATCGTCATTGACGTCGATTTTCAAGATGGGTTCGAGATCATACAGGCCGCTGAGCGCAAAGGCGCAGGTGACGAGGTTCTCGGGCACGCCATCCACTTTGCTCCAGTCGGTCGCCAGCATGGCGCTGGCCAGATGCCCGCCGGCCGAATGCCCCGCCACCACCGGACGCCTGCCGGTTTTCTGCCACAGCTTCACCAGAAAGGCGCGCATCTGCCCGATGATTTCCGGAACCGTGACATGGGGCACCAGATCATAGGAGGGGATTGCGGTGCAGATGCCGCGCGCATTCAGCCCCTTTGCAATATGCGAAAAGGTCTTGGCGCTGCGCGCGCGCCAGTAACCGCCGTGAATAAAGACGCAGAGCGGCGCGGCGCGCCCGGCGCCCGGCGCGGGAAAGAAATCGTAAACCGAGCGTTCGGTGCCCGCATAGGGAATGTCCAGCTCGCAGGCGGCCTCACTGCGGTAGGACGCTGCCCTATCGTCCCAGCGCGCGGAAATCTCCTCATGGTCGAGGACTGTCCTGCGGGCATTGTATTCGATGTTGAGATCGAGCGGACTCATGAACCGGCAATGTATCGCGGATTACGCCCGATTCAATCCTTGATCTCAGGGTCCTCAAGCAGCGAAGCGATAGGATGAATAAAAGGGTCCTCAAGCAGCGAAGCGATAGGACAAACAAAAGTGTCCTCAAGCAGCGAAGCGATAGGACGAATAAAAGGGTCCTCAAGTAGCGAAGCGATAGGACAAACAAAAGTGCCCCTAGTGCGTATCACCGATAAGTGGGGACCGGTTATCGGAAAAATGATACGCATAAACAAAGAGCTAGATCGCGGTTTTGATTCCATCAAAACATGAAGCGATCTAAAGGCCCCCATTAAACAGACCGGCGAAATAGCCGGCGAGAATGAGCAATACGATCATCGGTTTGATGAACAGAGCATTGGTTCTGTTGAAATCCTGCACCATCTTTTCATCTCCGTTTTTCGCCGTCCTGCCGATTAGTCGCGGCGGAGGAGAAAAAGGTTCAAAGCGAAGATGAAAAAAGAGGTTCAAGATCGCTTCATGTTTTGATGGAATCAAAACCGTGATCTTGGCTTTTGTTTATGCGCACAATTTTTCCGAAAACCGTTTCACACTTTTCGGATTGTGCTCTAGCTGCCGACCACCAGCGGTTCGGTGAGCCGCCGGAGCGCGGCGATGACGCTGTGCGCGGTGATCCTGCCGGTGCGCGGATTGTCGTCGCTCGGCACATTTTCGATGGTCATGGTGAAGTCGGCGCAGGCGCTCTTCACCGTGACGCTCTGCACGTTGCGGGTCACCCCCGGGTCCGCCCAGATCTCCACCTGCGTCCGCTCCGGCCCGCAGCCCGCGAGCGCCAGCGCCGCGGCCACATTGAGGTTGGCGGGAAACCCTTTGGCGGCGTCGCGCGCAGAGCCTGAAAACAGCAGCTTTGGCGCGGTCAGATTGTTGAGCGAAATGCCGGCGGCGACAACATGGGGGGCGTCCTTCAGCCCCGCCGGAGGCTTGCGCGTCACCAGCTTGACCGAATGGATGCCGCCCGAGGCCGCCGCGCGAACCGCATCGAGTCCGATGAGCGCGCCGGTGGGGACTATAATCCTGGCCCCCTTCTTGCGCGCCAAATCGGTGAGTTCGGGATGGTCGAGCAATACGCCGGCCGACAGCGGCATGAAGATGCGCCCCTTCGACACCGCGGGCCCCGCGACCTCCATGAAATGCGCCGCCGGGACGCACTCCACGATCACATCGGCCGCCTCGCACAGGGCCTCCAGGGACAGGACATCGGGCGGATGGGCGAATTCCGCCAGACGCTCCTTTGCTCTTGCATGATCGCGCGCCGCCACCGCCACCAGCGTCATGCCTTCGATTGCGCCGCGATCCACATGGCGCGCGACGCTCATGCCGATGGCGCCGAGGCCGGCGATGGCCAGGCGCAGATGCGGGGTCTTGCTGTTGTCCATGGCTGTTTCCCTCGCTTCGCCAAAAGCGGCTATTTCTGAAACCGCACGCTCCCCCTTTCCCAACCACCCCAATGGTACCCTTGGGGTGGTTGGGAAAGGGGGAGCGGGTGGCCCGGATTACTTTACCAGAACGCGTCAGATGAACGCGCGCACGATCATATAAAGCCCGGCGACGGGAAGCGCCCAGAAAAACAGCTTCCGGAACAAATCCTCGGATACGGCGTGGCGGAAGCGCTGACCGGCAATCATGCCGAGCGCGGTGGGGAGCAGCGCCAGCGCGGAAAGAAGCCCCAGATCACGCGGCAGCAGATCATGCCCGGACAGGGAAATGGCGAGCGCCAACGTGGTCAGCAGAAAGGTTATCCCGAGCGACTGCACAAGCATGTTGCGGTCGAAGCCCAGCGCCTGGAGATAAATCACGCCGGGCACCATCATCGAACCGGTGAACCCGTAGGCTATGCCGCTGAACGCCCCGACCAGAGGACTGAGCCACGCTTCCCACTCCCTGGGCGGCGTCAACTGGGGCCGGGTCAGGCCATGCACGGCGTAAACGACAAGCAGAGCCCCAAGCAGCCCGGTGGGTATTTTCGGGTCAACGCCCGCCAGAATGGCGACGCCGACCCAGATACACAAGGTGGCCGGCAGCAGCATGCTCCATATGCGCCTCAGGATAGCGAGAAACGCGCCGCCAACCGCGCATTGCCAGATATTCGTGATGATCGCGGGCACGACAATCAGGGCAATCGCCTGTTTCAGCCCCAATGTCGCGGCAAGGATTGCCAGCGCGACAATCGGCAGGCCGAAGCCCAGGACACCCTTGACCAGGCCGCCAAGCAGAAAGGCGGTGAACACCAGTGCCAGAACCTCAGCGCTCCACATGTTCCGCCCCGTCGCTCATCATATGTTTTTCCGGGCTTAACTGTGCTTTGAGCGGTTTCATTGAAACCGGTGCCGAGCCACCCGGGAAGACTTCAAAAAAAGCTCTGAATTCATGCCGCGGATCGTTTTTGCAGCGCCTGATACAGCAGATAAGCCGCCAGCGACAGCAGGGCCGCGGCGAGCACCGGGCGCACCAGACCCCCCATCATGAACAATGGCGGGGCCGCGCAGGCGGCAAGCGCCGCCGGATAATACCGCGTCCATGTCTTCTTGCCGCGCTGCTCCTGGTAATACGGGAAGAAGGCCGAGAAGACGGCGATGATCAGGAAAAACAGCGACCAGGGCCGCGTCACGAACGGGCTGAGATCGGTGGTGATCGCCATGGCGCGCGAGAGATTGAGTTCCGCGATATTGCCGAGCACCACGCCGAGGATCATGGGCGCCAGGGGAAAGCCCAGCTGGCGCATGACAAAGCCGATGATGCCGAACCACAGCAGGGTCCACAAATCGAACTCGACATTGTTGATGGCGAAAACCCCGATCCCGCAGAATCCGAGTATGACGCCCGCCAGCACATACATGCGCACACGGGTCACAAGGATGAACACCCGCAGCATGAAGGACTGGAGGAACAGCATCATGAAGGTGGCCAGGAAGAAGGCGAGGAATATGGAATAGGCCAGCACCGGCTCATCGGAGATGAATGACGGGCTCGGCACCACGTCATGTATCAGCAGCGCCCCCAGCATGACCGCTGTCGTCACGTCGCCGGGAATGCCGAGCGCCATCATGGTGATGAGCGCGCCGCCCTCAACCGCATTGTTGGAGCTTTCGGGCGCAATGATACCGTCGGGGGTTCCGGTGCCGAATTCTTCCGGGTTCTTCGACGCCTTCTTGGCCTGATCATAGGCGAGAATATTGGCGACCGACCCGCCGGCGCCGGGCAGAATGCCGGTGAAAGTGCCGATAAAGGCGGAGCGGATGACATTGGTCCAGCGCTTGGCGATTTCGCGAAGCGCCTGCAGATGCTCGATGCGCACCTGCATCGAGGTGCGCTCCATCAGGGATTTGCGCGCAAGTTTCGGATCGCGCACATCGCTCAGGAGCTGGCTGAACGCAAACAGGCCGATCAGCACGGCGATGAAATTGAACCCCTGGAGCAGGGCGTCATTGCCGAAATTGAACCGCGCCATGCCGATCGCCTCATCCTCGCCGATGGTGCGCACCAGCAGGCCGAGAGCCCCCGCGATCAATCCCTTGATCATATTCGCGCCGGCCAGGCTCGCGGTGATGGTCAGCGCGAACATCACCAGCATGAAATAATCCCAGGGATTGAATTCAAGACCGATGCGGGCGAGCTGCGGGGCAAAAGTCATCAGCAGGATGGCGGAGATGATGCCGCCGAAGAATGACGACCAGACGCCGAGGCCGAGCGCCAGGCCGGGCCGGCCCTTGCGCGCCATGGGAAAGCCGTCGAATGTGGTGGCCACCGACGAGGGCGTGCCGGGAATCCCTGTCAGGATGCCCGCCATCAATCCCCCCGACAGACCGCCGACCAGCACGGAGACCATCGTCGCCAGCCCCTGCGAGGGGGGCATGTTGAAGGTGAAGGGGAGGGTGAGCACAACCGCCATGGCGATGGTGAAGCCGGGAATGGCCCCCGCGAGCAAGCCCGCCGCGACGCCGGTCATCATCAGCAGCAGCGTCTTGAGGGTCAGGATCTCGCCAAAGGCGAGCATGACGTTTTCGATAATCATGCCCCCGGCCCCCTCACCGGAACGGATTGAATATTATGCCGGTGGGCAGGATGACGCCGAGCCCGAAGGTGAACAGGCTCCACATGGCCCCGATTGAAATGACCGCCACAGCCGCGTGCAAGGCAAGGTTCCTTGCGCTCCAGCCGCCCAGGACATTGAGCAGCAGGAACACGAAGGCGATCCCCCCGAGCAGCATGCCAAGGACCGGGAGCGAAGCCAGATAGAAGAAGAACAGGACGAAGCACCACAGCACGTTGCGCCATTTGCGGAACCAGTCGCCCACGCTGCGGACGGGCGGCTCTTCGGCGGGCGCCTTGTCGGGTCCGCGTCTGATCGATTGAGCGAGATAGACGAGCGACAGCAGCGCCAGCACCGCGATGATAACGCGCGGCCAGGCGGCGGGGCTCAGGGTGCCATAGTCGGGCTGGCGAATGTCGAAGCTGGCCCAGAAGAACACCCCGCTGAACAGCAGCAGAACGATCGCCACGATTGCGTCGCGGTTGATGCGGCCCACTTTGCCCGCCCCCAAAAAGTCAGGAATAAAAGAAGCGCGCCCGAGCCCTGAAACAAACCCGGGCGCGCAGGTTCAGCCTATTTCTTGTACATGCCAATCTTGATGGCGACCTTCTCGTGGTCTGCATAGGTCTTCTCGGCCCAGGCCCTGTAGTCGGCAGGACCGACCCATGCGACTTCGGTGCCCTTGGCCTCCATCTGCTTCAGAAGACCGGGGTCTTCGGCGGCCTTTTTGAAGATCGCCGCCCATTGGTCGATCACGTCCTTGGGCGTGCCTTTCGGCGCGACGATACCACGCTTGAGCGCATAGATGAGATCGACGCCCTGCTCTTTCAGAGTGGGCAGATTCGGCAGCTGCTTGGAGCGTTCCTCCGCCGCGATGCCGAACGCCTTGAGCTCGCCGGATTCCATGTATTTGCGCCCCGACGCCACGTTGAGCGTGCCGAGCTGAATGGCGTTGGAAAGCAGCGCGGTCATGCGCTGGCGGGTTCCGTCAAAGGGCACATATTTGAACTTCATGCCTGTCAGGTCTTCAAGCAGAAGCCACATGAACTGGCTGGTGGAGCCAAATGTGGCGCCGGTCAGAATGGTCCCGGGCGCGGCCTTCGCCGCCGTTTCCAGCTCCTTGAGGTTTTTCCACGGCACGGAGCCCGCGGCGCCGACAATATCCGGCGTCGAGGTCAGCAGCGCGACGGTCTCGAATTTATCGAACTGGAAATTGATCCGGCCATTCAGATAGCTGGTGATGGCGCTCTGGTGGATTGCGAACAATGTGCATCCATCGGGTTTGGCCTTGGCCGCTTCCTTGGCGCCCTTGTTGCCGCCCTGACCGGGAATGGTGACCACCTTTATTTTCGGCGTCACGTCCAGGTTCTGGATCGTCTTCTCGAAAATCGAGAAGATCACATGGGTTCCGCCACCGGCTTTCCACGGCACAATCAGCTTGGCGGTGCTGCAGGGGATTTTCACCGCAAATGCGGGCGCGGCGCCCAACACGCCAACGGCCGCAACCGACAAGACCAGGGTACTCAGAATTCTGTTCATCTATTCCTCCAGAAATTTACCTGTATACGGCCCGCGGGCACCGTGCCAAGGCTTGCGGGACCGCGGGATGGTTTTTCATTGAGACCGCCAGTGTAGCGGGAAGAGTGGACGTGTTTCCACATATATCGGCGCCCGGCCGCTCCGGTCCGCCGCAACGGGCATAGCCGGATATCGCCGCGGTAATGCCTGCCGCCGGTCAGGACGCACGGACAATTTTATCAAACATTAACATCGATAGCCCAGGATATCCGCTGGTTTCACGCGGCCAGGCCAATGAGTGATTTCGACAACAGATCCGAAGAACGCAAGAGGGTATGCGTGCAGGCGTTTGTCTCGGATGCGAACGACACTTTCAATATCAAGTGCATTATCCGTGATATCAGCGGGACCGGCTGCATGATCATCACCAGCCAGTTACACGAGTTGCCTGATTTCGTTCAGCTTATACCGGAGCGCTTCGATCAGCCTCTGTGGGGAAAGATCATGTGGCGCAACGACAAAATGGCCGGGATTTCATTTCTGTCCCGCGCCAGCAAAGAGAGCCTGTCCCTCCTGCACGACTGTCCTTCCAGCGCCATATGCGAGGGGGACGATGACGAACCGTTACTTCTGGGAAATACCGTCCGCCCCATGAGCTATGCCGAGCGGCTGGCCAGTTACGTTCCGCCAAAGAAATAGCCCCAAACGATTCTTTCGAAATTGAAACTGCGCTTCGCTAGGGCGCTTCATGTTTTGACGGAATCAAAACCGCGATCCAGCTTTTTGTTTATGCGTATCACCGATAACCGGTTCCCACTTATCGGTGATACGCACTAGCGTGACCCCATTCGGGAGCCGCTTTCACGCAGTCCGGAGCGCGGAAGGACCTGCCCGGCGCCAGCCGCCGGCGGCGCATCCGGCGTTCCCTGCGATGGACCAAACGCCGATGCCAGCCCGCGGGCCGTCTGACGTATCAACAGGGCGACCGCCGGCAGCGGGTCGCGCCAGGAAAACGTCAGGTGAATGCGCGCTTTCACCACAGACCGGAGCGCCTGGAAGGCCCAGCGCATCGCACCGGCAAAGCCGATCTCGCCGCGCGACATCGCTTCCTTCAGTCCATACAGATCCCCCGTCACCCAGGCGTAAGTAACGCCGGTGGGGTAGCGGTAAGCGGGGTCGAGGCCGAGATCTGTGTTGCCCCGGGCCAGCTCCAGCGCCGCCCGCGTCAGCGGCATCCCGGCCGCTTCGGCGCAGCGGTGGCTGCCGGCCGTGCGCGGATTGAGCTCAAGAAACGTCACTTCTCCCGATCGGGGGTTGCGGACAAACTGAATGAAACCGATGCCGGTATAGCCGAGTTCGCGGACCAGACGCCTGGTATCGCGCTCGAAGGCCTCCGACACCGGTACATGCACCCCTTCGGTGGAAAGCCCGGTCCCGTCGGGATGGTCTGTCCGTGTGATCCTCGTTTCGAGAAGCGAGTGGATTTCGCCATCGGCGGCGATGAAATAGAGGTCATGCCGGACCCCGGTTACATAGCGCTGCAAGAGCAGGCCGGGCTGTCCCGCCGGCCAGAGGGGAAAGAAGGCTGCGAGCTCCTCGCGACCGGCGCAGATGACGGCCTTCTTGTGTCCCAGCCGGTTGAGGTGGCTGAACGGGCGCACGATGACGGGATAGCCGATTTTCTCCGCCCGCTCATAGAGCTCGTCCAGCGCGCCGGCGATGGCGTAGGGCGCGCATTCGACGCCCGCGCGCGACGCCAGTTCGAGCATTTTCGTCTTGTCGAGGCACAATTCGACCAGATGCGGCGCGGGCGAGACGAGAGTGATACGCGCCGGCAGCGCGGCCGCGTTCCCGGCCAGCCAGACGACGAATTCCTCGGCGACCGGAAATATCGCCGTGACGTCGGGCCGCCCATCGAGGAAAGCGTTCAGGGCCTCCCCGAAGGCCGCGCCGCCCTCTGCGTCCAGTTGCGGATGGTCCCACATTTCATCGACAAAACGCGAATACCGGGCGCCGGCGGCGCCATCGCCGGAGGCGGACACAATGACGCGGAAACCCTCTTCCCCGAGCGTCCCGGCGACGGTCAGGGTCGTGCGGTAATTGCCCAGAATGAGGACCGACTTTTTGTTCGCGGGTTTGTCCATGACACTTCCCATTTCAGGCACGCGACCGGCCGGGAACCTCAGGTGACGGATTGGGCTGGAGGAACGCCAGGATGTCGCACCGGTATCCCAGCTCGCGGCGCACAACGACTGCGAGACCCGCACTGGAGAGCGCGCTTCCCGCAAGCACCGCAAGCGCCGCTCCGGTAAGCCCCAGGGACGGCGCCAGCGCAAAAAAGCTCCCCACGAAGACCGCCAGCGAGGCCACCATCACGTGAAGGCTGCGCCCATGCAGGCCCGAAGCGATCAGCAGGGACAGGGCGGGACCGCCCAGCGCCCTGACAAGCTGGGTTCCCACGAGAATCAGGAGAACGGTATAGCCGGCGGGAAACTCGTCGCCAAAAAGGGCGAGGAACTCGCTGCCCCCAAGCCAGGCGAGGAGCAGCGCGAGCGCCATCGCCCCGGCGGCGATGGCGTTGGTCTGGAAGATTACTTCATTGGTATCGGCCTGGTTTCGGGTAAGCGCCGACCGGGCGAACCGCGGGATGGCGATCTGGTGCACGACCTGAACGAAGAAGCCGGACATAAAGGCGATCTTGACGCACAGGCCGAATATGGCGACTTCGGCGGGTTCGAGCATGAAGCCCGCACCCAGGATCGAAAGATCGGCGAACAGCGAGGTGATCAGCAGCGGAATGACAAGCCGGCCGCCGGACATGCGCCAGTGTCTTGTCAACCGGCGATGGGGGGTCGCGGCCGACCCCGCTATGCCGCCCGACCAGCCGACCGCCCAGGTCTGCATGGCGGCGACCGCCACGGAAAGAGCGGCGAAGACACCGACAACGGGCAGCAGTCCGAGCGATCCGTTGACTGACACAATTATCGCCATTATCGCCAGAAACAGGACCGGACGGATAAGATTGTCCGGCAGGAATGACAATGCGAACCGCTCGACCGCATTGGCGAATCCGCCACTCACCCTGAGTGTCGTGAAGGCGGGTATCGCAAGCGCGGCAATAACGGTTGGCCAGATGATTTCAGGGTTGCCCCCCGACCCTATGGCGACCGCCGCAACACAAAAGATGGCAACGAATATGGAGGCAATGAATGTGTCGCGCCGGGCCGTGCGAACGAATGCGCGCAATGAGCGTTTTTTGCCCCGGGCCTTGTAGCGCACGATGAACTGGTTCGCGATCCCGGGATATCCGATTGCGGCCACGGTCCCGAGCACGATGGCCATGCTTGAGAATATATAGAACAGTCCAAGATCGGCGGGCGCCATGGTCCGGGCCAGAAGCAGCTGTGTCATGAACCCCGCCCCGGCCCCGGCAACGCGGACGCCGGTCAGGCCAACGGATTTGCTCATCAGCTTTCCGCCGCGAAGGATGCTCATCGCCGGAACCGCAATGCTCGAAGTCTCGCGGCCTGTCTGGAGAGCGCGCGCGCCGCGAACAGCGCGTCCGCGGCGAGACGGTCGCCGCCACGGCTCCATCTGTCATACTCGCCGGGCATTTGGACAATGGCCCCCCGCCGCCCGGCCAGTCCGGTCTTGAACTGCTTCAGTCCGCCATCGCCCGCATTGCCGCCCAGATCGTACCAGCGGAGCCCCAAATCCGACGCCCAGCGCACAATCCACCATTGGAGCGCAAATCCGGCGCGAAGCGGCAGGGCTTTCTCACTGGTGGCTCCATAGACATAATAGGCGGTATCTCCATGCAGGGCGACGACCGCTCCCGCGACGGGCTCACCGCCGCGGGACGCAATGACAATTTTTGGCGCGAGCGCCTCGGGCAGGTCCTTCCGAAGGCCCGGCAGATGATCGATCGCGTCGCCATGCGCGGCATTCTTGCGCCCGACCATATGCGCGTGCAGGGCCCGGAACCGGCGATGCGCGTCAGCGCCGGCGGCAAGCCCGATATCCAGATTGGAGGCGGCGGATTTCTTCAGGTTTCTGCGCCATCTCTGACCAAGGCTGGCGGCTTGCGCCTCTTCGTCCAGTGAAAGATCGACAAGATAGCGCTCCGGGTCGGCATAAGGACGGCGGTTCACAAAGCCGTTTGCCTCGAGCATTGTCTGCTCCAGAGCGCCGAACTCCGGGTTCGGCCGCGGCAGGATGGACAAAAGCAGCCCGCGGCGCTCGCAATATTCCCCGGCGAGCGCCTCCAGGGCGCAAACATAGGCCTTCGGGTCGGCGCTTCGGTTCCGCCGCCGCCACAGGGGTCCGAATTTCACATAGGCCAGACCCTTGCGGAGGCCCGGAATCGTGATTTCGACGACGCGCGCGCCCGAAACAACTGCGCCGCCTTCGCGCACCAGCAGGTGGCTGGTCTTCTGCGCGCCCCATCTGGCGCGGCTGTAGGCGGCGGTCTGCTCGAAAGACACGTCCTCAAAGCCCGCGACGATATCGTCCCACTCACGGTCCCGAACCGTATCGGTTTCGTAATTCCCGGCGCCCGCCGGTGCATGCATGCGCGTTTCCGGCGCCCGCCGGGCGATTGGCGGATTTGCCCGAATATCTGCTGCAACAGGCATGGCGATCAGTCCCCCCGGCCCTGCGGCCCGGGGCATGCAGGGCGCGCCTGCGGCCGCGACCGGACGGCATTCGTTATGACCGCTCTGGCGGCGGCCA
>BDTT01000106.1 GCA_002897995.1 bacterium BMS3Bbin10
GCGGTTCAGGTGTTCAAGGAAAACGCACTTGAGATGAAGCGTCTCGAGGATGAGCAGGAAAAACAGAAACAGCGCGCGGAAGAGGAAAAGCGCGAAATGATGAACAAGCTCGCCGATGAATTTAACGCGAATGTGGGCGGCATTGTCGAAACGGTGTCGTCGGCTTCGGCTGAGCTGAATGCCACGGCCCAGTCGATGGCGGGGATTTCGGAGGAGACCAGCAACCAGGCCAATGCCGTTGCGGCCGCGTCCGAAGAAGCCTCGGCCAATGTGCAGACGGTTGCATCGGCAACGGAGGAGATGTCCAACACCATCCGGGAGATCAACGGCCAGGTGGCTGACGCTTCGCAGGCCTCGAAGAAGGCGGTTGTGGATGTCGCGACGACCGCTGCCAAGATGAACACCCTGGCGCAAACGGCGGACAAGATCGGCGAGGTCGTTTCCCTGATATCCGACATCGCCGAACAGACCAACCTTCTGGCTCTTAACGCCACGATCGAATCGGCCCGCGCGGGCGATGCCGGCAAGGGGTTTGCCGTTGTCGCCAGCGAGGTGAAGGCGCTGGCGAATGAAACGGCCAAGGCCACCGAAAGCATCTCCGAGCATATTGAGGAGATTCAGACGGCGACCGGCGACGCCGTTGTCTCGATCGATGACATCGGCAAGGTCATCCAGCAGATTGAAGATTCCTCGACAGCGATTGCGGCGGCGATGGAAGAGCAGGGCGCGACCACTCAAGAGGTCGCCCGCAATGTTCAGGAAGCGGCATCGGGAACCAAGGAAGTCTCCGCGAATATCGCCGGCGTAACCCAGGCCTCCCAGGAGGCTGGCGCAGCCGCTGGCGAGGTCACCTCGGCTGCGGGCGAGCTGTCCTCACAGGCGGAACTGATGAAGACAGAGGTTCAGAAATTCCTCGAACAGGTCCGGGCGGCGTAAGCGCCCGACTGAACTGTCCGATAACAATATCCAGCCCGGGCCCGGATTTGGGCCCGGGTTTTTCTTTGCGCGGATATCCCGGTCCCTTCAGGTCCTGGCCGTTCATGGGCGCTTCTTTCGAAGCTCGCGGCCATCCCGCTTCGCGGGCCTCCGCGAGGGGCGGGCGAGCCTCGCGCATTGAGTGGACTCAGCCACTTTTTACTCCAGGACTTCACCGTCCGGGCAGGACGGAGCGGCCGGGGTCGCGCCGCCGCCTCCACCTGCCGCATTTGCCCGGAGGGACTGCATGAATGTGGCCGTGCCGGTAAAAGGCGGCTACCAACAATTTTCCGGCAATGCGCGAAAACGGTTGGGGAGTGGCGGACATATCCATTACCGTTCGTTTCGCGGTTTGACGCTTTGGAGGGAAACTGCCTTTTTCGGCGTTGGCATGGGGTAAACACGCTACTTGCGGAATTATTCATTGTTGAGATGAGCGACGACGTTCATGAAATTGTGAGTACCGGCCTTGCCGGGTGCTTAACGCGGCTTTGGCGCCACGGTCTTGTCCTGTCCGGCAACAAGGACATGGCGGAAGACCTGGTGCAGGCAACCTGCGCGCGCGCGCTTGAGCGTTCTGACCAGTTTCAACCCGGCGCGCGCGTGGACATGTGGCTTTTTTCGATCCTGAACTCGATCTGGAAGAATGAATTTCGTTCACAAAAAATTCGCCGGGGCGAGGGCCTTGCGGATGCCGGGGAAGTTTCGATCACCGATGGCGCAAGTCATGCCGAAACGAATATTCCGGCCCGTCAGGTGTTAACCGAGGTGCAGTCATTACCGGAAGTGCAGCGCGTGACCGTCTTCCTCGTCTACGCGGAAGGGCTCACCTACAAGGAGGCGGCCGAGACGCTGGATGTCCCGATCAGCACGATCATGAGCCGCCTGGCCGCGGCGCGCGCAAAACTTGGCCAGCTCGGTGAGGATGGCCCGGCGCGCCGGAAAAAAACGGATCGGCGCAAATGAGCAACTGGCGCGATCATGGACCGGTAACCGATGAGGATCTCGTCATCTATCTTGACGGGTTGCTCGAGGGCGCCGAAGCCGAATATCTGGAACGCGAGGTCAAACTGGACCGCGCGCTCGAAGCCCGGCTCGAGCTGTTGCGGCGCGGTGAGCGCGGCTTCGCGGAAGCCTATGACTTGCTGTTGCACGAAGCGCCGGACAAGCGCTTGAAACAAATCCTCAAACTCGTCATCGATCCGCCGCCGCCGCCGCCGCCGCCACCGCCACCGCCGCCACCGGTCGCGGAGCCGGAGCCCCCCGCCCAGGTGGCGGACCGCGCGCCACGCACGGATACAGAACCCTGGGGCGGCTGGCGCGTGCTTGCCGCCGCCGCGGTGTTGCTGGCGGTGTTTTCCGGCGGGTTCATCGCCAGCCGGTTTATCGGGCTTCCCGGCGAGTCGCTGCAAGTCGCCAATGATCCAGGAGCGGCGGGCTGGCGGGCGACGGTCGCCTATTATCAGACGCTGTTCGTAAAAGAAACGCTGGAAAATGCCGCTGGAGACGCACAGTCGCAGTCGGCGAATTTGCGCGCGGCCCTCGCCCATGTGGGCCTCGATCCGAGCGTCGAAAAAGTGAGCGTCGGCCCGCTTCAGTTCAAACGCGCGGAAGTCCTGAACTATAAGGGAAAACCGCTGGTGCAGGTGGCGTATCTGTTCAAGGGTGACACGCCGGTGTCGCTCAGCATCATCCGGGGCCGGAAACCGGCGCATGGCGTGATGACGGAGCGGCGCGAGGGCCTGAACATCGCCTATTGGCGCAGCAGCGAGTTTGGGTTCATGGTGATCGGTGACGTGCCGGGCGAGGCGCTGGAGGAAATTGCCGAGAAGCTGAAGCAGCGGCTGCCCTAGCTGTATGGTCCAGGCGCGCGCGCCTATTCCGCCGTTTGCGCGCCCGGGACTTTCGTCAGTTCGCCGGAAATTACATAACGCAGGATAGCGACGATCTGCCCGGGTGTTTCGGCGACCGCCTGGGCCGCGGCGTCGACTTCTTTCAGCGCATGGGCATGGCCGGGTCCATGCATGATGATCAACGGTTTGCCCAGCGCCGAGGCGTAACCGGCATCGAAGGCCGCGTTCCACTGTTTGTACTGGTCTCCGAAGCGCACGATCACCACATCGGCCTGTTCGATCAGTGTGCGCGTGCGGATGGCGTTGATGCTGGCGCCCTTGCGGTCCTTCCAGAAGGCGTTCTCTTCCTCCCCAAGTATCGCCACGCCGCAATCGTCGGAAAATTCGTGATTGGTCACCGGAGCGGAGAATTCGACCGGCAGTCCGGCGGCGACGGTTCCCGCTTCAATCCGCTCGCGCCAGTCGGTGTGAATTTCACCTGAAAGATAAACCCGCCAGTTGGTCATTTTTCCCGCTTTCATATCCGCTCCGTCTGATGCGCCACGCCAATCGAAGGCGAGCCTATACGGGAATTGACGCCACAGGTCGAGAGAGTTCCCCTCCCTTAACTTGTTGGCGCCCGTCCGGTGTGCATTAGTGAGTCCGCCGATCCGGGGGTGGAGCACAAAGACACATGGATCCTTTCAGTTTCGCCGCGCTCGCGGGCGTGGCTTTCCTGGCCGCTACGGTTCAGGCCGCGACCGGTTTCGGATTCGCCATCATGGCGGTGCCCTTCTTCCTGGCGATCATGGGGTCGCTGGCTGCCATTCAGGTGACGGCCGTCATCAATTTCGTGATCTCGCTTGTCCTGATCCCAAGGCTGCTTAAAGGCGCCCCCCGGCGGCTGATCATGTATCTCATTACCGGAAGCGTGATCGGGTTTCCCATCGGACTGGCTGCTTTCAGAGCGGCGGATCTGGCCAGCGCAAAAATTTTCGCGGGCACTTTTATTACGGCATTTGCAATGTTTTTGCTCATTCGTGAGTGGCGAATGCACGCCACCAACTCGCGGCCCGAGCGCAGAAGGGCGGCGCCGTTCGTAGAAAAGCCGGTTGTTGAAATCGGCGTCGGCATAGTGTCCGGCGCGATGGCGGTGGCGCTCGCCATGCCCGGCCCGGTGGTCGTGCTGTATTTGCTGGCGCGGCACACGGGAAAACAGATCAGCCGGGCCGCGACACTCATTCTGTTCGGCTTTTCTTACGGCGCCGTTTCGCTGGTCCACACAATGTGGGGCGGCATGACAGGGGGCAGCTGGCTGCTGGCGGCACAGCTTGCGCCCTTTGTCATCGCGGGCGCAGGTGTCGGTCACTACGCCACGCGCTATCTCAGCGAGGAGCTCTTTCGCTCGGTTGTCCTGGCGATCCTGATAGCATCGGGACTCTATGCGATCTGGTCCGCATTTTGACATTGCGGCCGCAGGCGCCGCCGGCAGCAGATATTCTCGGACAAACGGCCTACTCCATTGGTCTCACAGACCATGGGACTAGGAAAAACTACGCATTGAAACCAATAGCTGGGAGCGTAGTCTCCACCACCTTAAGCAGGACCAGCGATCCGGCCCGAACAGCACAGATACTGGAGAAAACCGATGACCGAATTCGTCAAGAAAAACACCTGGGTGATCCCGGCAGTCGGCTTTGCGCTTTTGATAATCGCCGGCATAGCCTTTTCGTAGACCAGACGCAGCCGTGAATTGAAAATTGGGGGAGACTTCGGTCTCCCTCATTTTTTTGTGCCTGTGTCCGGCCGGATGCTCGTTCGAAAATGAAAACGGCCCGACCATGCCGCGTCAATCAGCCGATGCGGGCGGGCCGGGCCGGAAACAGCCGCATGTCTATGTATTAGAGCCCTTTGGCCACGTTTCCGACCAGCAATACGACATAGGCGATGATTGCCACCCAAAAAGCATTGCCGCTGACGAGGGGTATCGCCATAAAGACGCCGAGGACTGCGAGGATCGCCAGAATCAGAGAAATAATGAAAACTGGTTGAGTTGGTGCGCTAAGCTTCATTGTCGCCTCCATTTCAATGACACGGTGGAGTCTAATGCTATTTTCCAATAGTACAAAGGCGGAGAGGGAGGGCGTGGAGAATGCATCCGATCAAAAGATTGATCCTGGGAATCTTACTGCTGCTGCTGCTGCTGGTCATTGTGGCTTTTGCCCTGCCGCAGCAAGTCACGGTCGCCCGCTCGA
>BDTT01000107.1 GCA_002897995.1 bacterium BMS3Bbin10
TGAGCGTTTTTCTGCGCGTCTTACAGAGGGATGCTCGGATTTCGACTGCCCCCCAGCCAAAATTTTGTAAAGCTCGCCTATGAGGCTGAATTTTTTCGATCAACCTGCAAAACAGACTTTATCAACAAAATCGGCACAAGGCGGACATTCCGGTCCGTGTGGATTACGCTCTAGCCGATGCGCCCTGAACCCTATTGGAACCGGAATGCCGAAGACCGTCGCATTCGAACTCCAGAAAGATCCTCGTTAGCCTGGCGATCTCGCGATAGAAGGGCAGTTCGGCTTTTTCGATGATTTCGTCGCAGAATCCGGGCACCCATTCGATCAGGTGTTCGTCAATGAACTTCTTCTGTACGCTCTGGCACCCCCGGGCGCTTTCGGCGTCCCCCCCGGACCACTTGCCCGCTTCCCACTCGGCCAGCCGTTGCAGGAACTCCAGCTCGACGCTGACATGGTCGGGAAGGCCGGCGTAACCCGGTTCGTAGTCGAGCCCCGTCGTTTCGATAAACTTTTTCACTTCGACGGTTCTCGGGCCCCAATGCTCGCCCTCGCCTCCATCGAGATTGGTAAAGATGGATTCGTGGGGCGATATATGCGCGGCCGGACCGATGAACAGTCTGGTGAATTCGACCGCCAGCTCCTCCAGTATCTCCGCCTCGGGTTTTTTGTAAAATTCTTCCCCCAGGTTTACGCCCAGGCCGGCAAAGACCCCCGAGAACCGGGGGCCTCTTATCTCCTTGAGAAAGGCGCCGGTGGGTTCCGCCCGGAAGATGGCGGCCAACAATCCATAGACCTGGCTGCGGGCTGTCGCTTCGTCGGCCATTTCGTTCCGGGCGGTTCCCATCTCGTTCTCTCCTCGTTTCCGGCCTCAGGCTCAAGCCCGGGCGACCTGCACCACCGTATCCATCCACCGCTGTCCGCCGCTGATCGGGTCCGACCAGTTGGGAATGAGCGCGTTGGGGTGGCTGCCGTGCTTTTTCCACCAGATATTTCCGGCATCGCGATCGGCGGCCGCGCCTCCGTTTATGGGATCGCTCTTGCCCGATCCATAGATGCCCGAATACCGGCGTCCCAGGTGATAGGAGATGGCGATGACGCCGGGGAGGATCCCCTCGGTGACATAGGCCGTCGTGGTCATCTCGCCGATGGCGCTGGCGACCTTGATGGTATCGCCGTTTTTGATGCCTCTCTCTCCGGCGGTCCTGGGATTGATCCACGCCGGATTGTCGTGCTTGATCTCCGACAGCCATTTGCAATGGGATGTCCGCGAGTGCGTGTGCACGGCAATCTTGAAAGTGGTCAGGATCAGGTCGTCCTTGCCCATCTTCTCATGCTCGGGAATCGGCGTGTAGGTCGGGAAGGCCGAAAAGCCCTTGGCGGCAAAGTTGTCGGAATAGAAGTCGAGGAGACCCGACTTGAGGAACTTCGTGTTCGGCGGATATGCCGAGCGCGGCGTTCCCTCGATGTTCTGGGCGACATAGGCTTTCTTCGCGCCCTTGGTGCCCAGATAGCCCTTGCTCCTGGCTTCGGCTTCGCTTGCCGCCCCGGCCTTTTTCCAGTTCCAGTAGACGCCGGTCTTCTCGTCGAGAATGACGCCGTCGCCGGAAACGTCGACTTCTCTTTCGAAGAAGCCGAAGTTGGGTTTGGCGTTCTTGTCGTGCCAGACACCGTGCTTCTTCATATATTCGAAGCCGCCGGCCTCCTTGACGCCGGGGGTCATCTCGCAGGACTGGCGAACATAGTCCTCCTTGTCCTTGTAGACGAGCTCGAAGCCGATCCTCTTCGCCAGATCGGGCCAGACGTCTCCCTGGCATCTCGCCTCGCCGAGCGGTTTGACGAGGGGCTGGCGTATGTAGAACTCGGCGACCTGGGGCGGTGAAACCATGTCTTCCCAGTCCCACCGTTCCAGATAGGTGACGTCGGGCAGGATGATATCGGCGAGCGCCGAGGATTCGTCATAGACGATATTCGACGTAATCGTGAAGGGCATGATGCTCTCGTCCTTCATGATCGCCTCGATCTCTTTGTTGTCCCCATAGACATATGCCGGGTTGTGGCAGCTCCACCAATAAACCTCGGGCCGGCCGAACTGGCCGTCCTTGATCAGCGGCAGTATGGATTGACTGACATGGTGCGTCGGAAAGGCCGCTTCGCCGGGGAAGCCGTCCCTGATATTCAGCCCCTTGTGCACCTCCGCCTTCGGCGAGGAGGGCGCCTTCCAGCCGGCGCCGACACCCATGACCCTGCCGCCCTTGGTGTCGAGATTGTTGGTGATGGCGGAAAGCAGCATCGCCGCGCGCTCCTGGTCGGCGCCGTGAAAATGCATGACGGCGCCGCGGTAGGTGATCAGGCAGGCCGACTTGGCTTTGGCGAAACCGCGGGCGATCTGCTTGATCTTGGCCGCCGGAACGCCGCTTTCCGAGCTCGCGAACTCCGGTGTAAACTTGGCGACGTTGGCCTTGACCGCGGCGATCTTGTCGTCCACCGAGGCGTTGTGATCCGCCGTCACCCGCATGTATTTGAAGTGGTCCTTTCTGTAGAGCCCCTCATTCATGATGACGTTGCACATGGACAGCATCACCAGGCCGTCCTTGCCGGGCTTGATCGGAACCCATTCGGTCGATTTGGCGGCGGTGGCGGAAAGCCGCACGTCGAACGTATAGAGCGGTACGCCGCGCTCGACCATCGCCCGGATCAGGCGCTGCGATGTGGGTATGTGGTTGGTGTGGGTCTCGAACTGGTTGGAGCCGAAATTGACCACGAACTCAGTGTTGTCATAGTCCCAGTTGTCATACATGCCACCCCACAAGCTCTCCTGGCCGACCCATTTGCTGCCCTCGCAGATCGAGGTGTGGTTGCCAATGGTCTTGGTGCCGTAGGCGGCCATGAAGTCATACATGGTCGCTGCCTGGCTGGCCTTGTGGCGGCCGTAGTGATACATGAATTTCTCCGGCGTGCCGGCATCGCGAAGCTTCTTCAGGCGGCCTGCGATCTCGTCCAGGGCCGCGTCCCAGGAAACCCTCTTCCACTTGTGTTCGCCGCGCTTGCCGACCCGCCTGAGCGGGTAAAGGATGCGGTCCGGGAAGTAGACCTGATTGACGCCGGCCTGCGCCTTGGCGCAGATCACGCCCATGGTGCGGATGGAATTCGGATTGCCGTCCAGTTTTTTCAGCCGGCCGTCCTCGACGAAACCGATCATGGCGTCACGGGTCACGCACCCCCAGCAGGCCGTCGGTATCGCCTTGCGCTCCTTCAGGGTTGTCGGCGAAAAATCGCGGCCGCTCTTTTGCAGCTTGATCGACCCGGCCAGCGCTTTCTCGCTGCCGCCAACGCCGGCCGCCAGAGCGGCGCCGCTGGCCCCGGCCAGGGTCATGAAATTACGACGGTTCAACTTGTTCATTTTGGATGCTCCTTGTCTCAACTGGCGGGCCTACGGAATCTGGTCCATATAGTGGTCCAGCTTGCCTTTTTCGCGCTGCCTGTAGACCGTCTTCAGCACTTTGTCCGGATCGATGTAGAATACGTTTGGAATGGTGCCTTCATCGGGTAGCAGGACGTTGTCGGGGGTCTCGAGACTGTGCTCCTTGACCAGCTTTGAGACCTCGCTGCCGGGATCGCTGAGATCGCCGAAGATGCGGGCCCGTCCCTGGCAGGTGGTGACGCAGGCCGGCTCGACGCCGTTGTCAATCCGGTGCTTGCACATATCGCACTTGTCGGCGGCCTGCTTCATGGGGTCTTTGCCGGCCTTGACAAAGGGATCGAAGGACCGGACGCCATAGGGGCACGCGTCAATGCACTTGCCGCAGCCGATGCACAGCGATTTGTCGATCAGGATCAGCCCGTCCGGGCGCTTGTAGGTTGCGCCATGCCGGTAGCGGATCTTCTTTCCGCTCGGGCTGGTCCACTTCTTCCGCTCGCCGGGAAACTCGGGGCAGACTTTCACGCAGGGCGGGACCTTGTCCTTTTTGTTCCCCTCGCAGTGGTTGCACATGATCGGCAGGAACACCTTCTTGGTCTTCGGGAAGGTTCCCCATGTTTTCTCCTGAATCACGGTCCTGAACCGGCCTAGAGACACGTCATTCTCCGCCTTGCACGCAACCGTGCACGCCCGGCAGCCAATGCAGCGGCGCAGATCCATTACCATGCCCCATCGGGGTGCCTTGGGGGCGGCGTCGGCCTGTTTCAGGGGCGTGGCGAGAACGGCCGCCCCGGCCACGGCCGCGCCGCCGCCGCCAAGCATCTCGCGGCGGCTGATTTTCGGGGTTTTCATGTCTGTCATATCGCTATCCTCCTGACCATTTCCCTTCCTCCTCTGGCTGTGATTGCGTTTCTTCTTTTGTTGCTGTGCGATCCGTTCACGCCCCGTCATCCAGCAGCTCGATCGTCTCCTCGAATTTGGTGATCGCCTCGTCCATGATCATGATCGAGTATTTCTTGTTGTGGACGCCGTTGCCGAACCGGACGATATCCAGATACCCCTGGCCTTCGGCGATCATCGCCTTGGCCTTTTTGAGCTTCCCGGCGGCGACCTTGTCCTTGGCGGCTTCCAGAGCCTGCAGGGCTTCTGCTTCCACCTCCTCGACCTCTTTGACTTCCCGGTCGACCTGCTTCCGCCAGTCCTGAAGCATTTTCTTGTGCTCGGCCGTGTGGCAGGCGGCGCACGTCTCCGGAGCACCGGTCCTTACCGCATGGCCCTTGCTCAGGGTCTTCTTGAGATGACACCCCATGCAGTTGGTATTGACGTTGAACATGAGGTTCGGCGTCCTGGAGATATTTTCATTGATCGGCGTCCCCGCGAGCAGGATTTTCTGGAATTTGTGCGTGTCCTGGTGGCAGAGGCTGCAATCCTGACGCACGAAATCCAAATGGTCCGTGCGGCGCTTGTGCTCGATGACGCGGTGGCAGTCGAAGCAGTCGGCCCTGCGTTTGGCGACGTGAGCGTCATGCATGAGCTTCTTGTCGCCGGCCTTGGCGAGAAGCTTCTTGCTCTGGCTGTGACAGCTCAGGCATCCATCGGAGATGACATTGCCGGTGTTGATTTCGCCGCTCCCCTTGACGGTCTCGAAATGGCAGCTTTCGCATGCCACGCCGGCCTTCTTGATCGTCTGGTGAGTGATGGGCCTGGTAAGCTTGCTGCCTTCACCTGCCTGGCTTTGAAGCGGTTTGGTGGGAATCGTATGGCAGATGTCGCAGCGTGAGAGGCCCTCATTGAAGTTGATCGTAGGCCTTCCCGCGAAGCTGATCCGTTTGACATCGGCCCGCGCATCGGCTGTTTCGACCTTTTCCAGCGTCGGCTTTTCGAGCTTGAGGTGGCAGAGGAAGCAGATCTGTTTGGGAACCTCGAAATGCTTCTCCTTCGTCACTTTGATGTGGCAGGTTTCACAGGCAAGCTTTTGCCCTTCGAGAGCCTTGTCCCCCAGATGGACCTTGTGGTTGAACCGCACCTTTTCGGTGTATTTGATTTCCTTGTCTTCGAACTTCCTGTCCGAATGGCACCCCGAACTGAGGCATGCGCCGTCCTTGACGACCGGGCGAATGGGTATGGGCGCCTCTTTGTCATACAGATAGGCGAACAGGTGCCGCAGGCCTTCATACTTGGCTTTCAACCCATACTTTTCGCCGGGCAGGAAATGGCAGTTGATACAGCTGGCTTCGATGCCCCTGGCGTTCTTGCTCGCCTGATGCTTGTCGTTTTTCCAGGAGGCATACGGTTCCGCCATGGTGTGGCAGCTGGCGCCGCAGAAGGAGGAACGGCTCGTGTAATATTCCATCCCGGCATAGGAACCGATGAAGAAAAGCGCCAATACCGGTATCATGACCAGAAGGCCGTTCCGGGTCAGACTGAAATTGATTTTCACGCGCCGAACCTCAACTGCGTTATTCGCCGTCACCTGCCGGTATTAACCTTGCATTAACCATGCCAGCTTGGTTAACGAGTGGAATTGCCTTGCTTTATTCGTGAGAGAGGGCGTTCGGCCCATCCGCAGGGCCCAAAAATGTTACCGCCCCGTAACCCATGGCGGGATTCCGGTTACCTTCGGTTTCCTTGCAGCGAATCAATGGATTGGCGGCGATCCGGCGGATCGACCGTTACCGGGCGGTAACATGCGGGCGGAGGGTCGAATTGGCCCTTATGCGTTTCATCGGAGTTTCCCGCCGGACTCCACGGTCGTGACAAATGGCGGAGTTGGTGAAGGCAGGCGGAAGTGATAACCTCACATGTCCAAAATGTAACTGCGACCAACGGCTGAAGGACAAGCAACAAGAACAGGCCAACGAGCCAAACCGGCACGGAAAGTGCTCCGTTCGTCGCGGGGAGGAACGGATGTTGCGCACAGCGATTGCGGTATTGCTTGTGTCTTTGTCGATCGGGGTCGGCCGGGCGGAAACTCAAACACCGATCCGCTTTGGCCTGACGGCCGTCATCGTCCAGGAACATCTGCGCTTTCTCGACCGCTGGGCGCTTTATCTGAGCAATAAGATGGACCGCCCGGTGAAGTTCGTGCGGCGCAAGTCCTATCGGGAAGTCATGGACCTGCTGGAGGCCGGCCGGCTCGACTTCGCCTGGATTTGCGGATTTCCTTTCGTCCAGCCGCGCGATCCTGAGTTTCTGGAGCTTCTGGCGGTGCCCGTCTATAAGGGCAAACCGCTCTACAATTCCTACATCATTGTCCCCAAAGACAGTCCCTATCGGACGCTGGACGACCTTAAGGGCAAGGTGTTCGCCTTTTCCGATCCGGAGTCCAATTCCGGCTTCCTCTATCCGCAGTTTCTTCTCGCCACACGCGGGACAAAGCCGCAGAATTTCTTTCGTCAGACATTCTTCACATACAACCATGCCGAAACCGTCGAGGCGGTGGCCGATCAGGTGGCCGACGGCGGGGCGGTCGACTCCTATATCTGGGAGTATTTGCAGATTCTGCGGCCCGAGATTGCCGCCAGGACCCGCGTCATCAAGATATCGCCGGCTTTCGGATTTCCTCCCCTGGTTTCGAGCAAACGTACCGAAGCCAAGGCCGTGGAGCGGATGAAGTCGGTGTTGCTGGGGATGTCGGAGGAACCTGAGGGACGCCAGTTCCTGGCCGGTTTCAAGCTCGATGCCTTTGGCGACTTCCCCCCCGAATTATTCGACGGGATCGGGCAGATGGCGAACGACACGCGCAAGGCGTTGCTCTGGCTCGCATCCGCGGAAAAGCGGGTCCCAAGTGAGACGAGCCGGAAATGAAGTTCTCTCTGTTACGCAAATGGCGGCTGTCGTTATCGGTAAAATTCGCTCTTGCGATCACCCTCATTGTCGCCGGCGTCGCTTTTACCATCGGTGCGGTGATCGTCGTTCAGGACTGGCGGCGGTTTCACGCGGAGCTGGAGGAAAAGGTGCTGCTGCTGGCCCGCTCCGTTGCCGTCACCGCGCCCGAGGCAATTCTGCGCAACGACTACTGGTCCCTGTATCGCAGCCTCAAGAAGATGGCCCAGCCGGAGACCGGCGACATTCGCGCAACCAGAGTCGTCACGGCTATGGTTCTGGATCCGGAGGGGCGTGTGCTTGCCCATCTTCAACCCAAGCAGCACCCTTTGCGGCTTCCCCTGATACCGGGCGATGAAGACGAGGCCAGGCTTCTCGAAGCGGCGACTTCGGCCCGCTCGCCGACCGTTCTTGGCGGCGGCGGCGTCGGCGCGGAGGGGTATCTGGAAGGCATGATCCCTCTTTATTCGGACGAAAAACTCCTCGGCGTCCTACGGGTCCGGATCTCCACATATGAGCTTTTCCTCAAGGCCAGATACTCGGCATTGCTGGTTCTGGGACTGGCCGCCGGCCTCGTCATCCTGGGAAGCCTTCTGGGCGTCGTCATTTCCCGCCGCATGGTAAAGCCGCTGACCGCGATAACCCGCGGCCTGGAAGCCGTGCGTCAGGGCAAGCTGATGGATGTTTCCACGGTTCCCGTGCTGCGCGACGACGAACTTGGCAGGCTCGCCGCCAGTTTCAACGAAATGGCCACCGAGCTGGCGGAAAAGAAAGAGCTGGAAGAACAGATAGCCGTCAGCGAAAAGCTCATGTCGCTCGGCCGCATTTCGGCCGGCGTCGCACATGAGGTGAACAATCCTCTCGCGGGCCTTCTCAACTGCATCGACACCATTAAAAAACATCCCGAAGACAGAGAACTCATGGAGCGATACCTCCCGGTCCTCGAAAAGGGTCTCAACCGGATCAAGAACATCGTGCAGAGCCTTCTGGTGGAACTCAGGGTCGAGGATGCCCGGGAGGAGTCGGGCCTCACATGCCTGGAGGATTTGAAGGGAATAGTCGAGGCCGAGATCAATGGGCGTGCCATTCATCTTGTTTGGGAGAACAATCTGGATGACCGCATCAGGGTTCACAGCCGGCAGGTGCAGCAGGTGGTTCTCAATCTTCTCAAGAATGCCGTGCAGGTGGTGCCCGAAGGTGGCACTGTCACCTTCCGCTCCTTCCAGGACGGCAATTGCGTTATGCTGGAGGTCGACGATGACGGTCCCGGCATCCCGCCCGAACACCGAAGCCAGCTCTTTGACCCCTTCTTCACAACCAAGCCCAACGGAACCGGGCTGGGTCTGTGGATTGTCTACCGGCTCGTCGAGAGCATGCGCGGCGTAATAGAGGTCGAGAGCGAAGTCGGGACCGGGACGCAATTCCTGGTGACATTGCCCGCAACCGAGGTCAGGGCATAGCGGCTCATGCAAACGAAAACAGCCATCCCTCTTGAAGATCAGGACGTCTCCGATCTCTGCGTTCTCGTTGTCGAGGATGACGAGATCATGCGCCTGTCACTGGAGGACCGGCTTCGCCTGGAGCAGATCCCCGCTCGTGCGGTCGGCGACCTGGCCGGGGCGCACAAGCAGCTCGAGACGGGAGAGATTGACCTGGTGGTCACCGACATCCGCCTCCCCGACGGTTCGGGCGCGGATCTGTTCGAGGACATTTACCGGCACTATCCAGGAACGCCCGTGATCCTGATGACGGCATTTGGCGACGTGTCCGATGCGGTTGCCCTGGTCAAGGCGGGAGCGGTCGACTATCTGACCAAGCCGTTTGACGTGGATGCGTTTGTCGGCACCGTCCGGCGGAATCTCGCGCGCTGCGCCGACATGCGACTTAACGCCGACTATCTGGGCGTTCACGGCGAAACCTTCCGCCCTGGCAGCGGCGTTGTCGGCAAGAGCCCCGCCATGCGCCGCATAGAGCGCCTGATCGCGCGATTGTCCAAGGTGAACAGCAACGTCCTGATCACCGGCGAATCCGGCGTCGGTAAAGAAGTGATCGCCACCCTGATCCATTTCAATAGCGATCAGGCCTCGGGACCGCTCATCAAGGTGAACTGCGCCGCATTGCCGGCGAACCTGATTGAGAGCGAGCTTTTCGGCCATGAGAAAGGGGCCTTCACCGGCGCCACATACCGGAGGATCGGGCGTTTCGAGCAGGCACAGAACGGCACGATTTTCCTGGACGAGATTGCCGAGACTTCGTTGGAGGTTCAGGTCAAGCTTCTGCGGGTCCTGCAGGAACGTGTGCTGGAGCGGGTCGGCGGCGAGCAATCGATACCTCTGGACGTGCGCGTGATCGCCGCGACTCAGATTGACCTTGATGAAGCCGTGAAAAACGGCACGTTTCGTTCCGACCTCTATTGGCGGCTGAACGTCATCCATGTCGAGATTCCGCCGCTCCGCAGGCGCCCGGAAGACATTCTTTATCTGGCCCGTCTTTTCGTGAAGCAGCACGCATCCGAGATGGATCGCTCGGTAAAGGGACTTTCAGGAGAGGTCGAGGCCAAGCTCCTCGCCATGTCTTTTCCGGGCAATGTCCGGGAACTCAAGAACATCCTTGAGCGGGCAGTGGCGCTTTGCGACGGCACCCGCATCATGGCTCACGATCTGGCTCTGCTTGAGCAGCTTCCCGACGGGGCCCGGGAAGCGGAGAAAATGACAACCCTGAAGGACTCGGTCGCGGCTGCCGAATGTCAGGCAATTCAACAGGCCCTGCAACACAATGACTGGGTTATCGGAAAGGCCGCGGCCGATCTCGACATCTCCCGCAAGAGCCTGTGGGAAAAGATGAAGCGCTACGGGATTGAGAGGCAGCGCGAGCCTCAGTCACCGGATTAGAGCGGTTCCGTCTTTGACGGAATCGCTTCCGGATTTTTTCGCTCATGACCTATCCGCGCTTCGCGCGGGTCTGCGCGGGCGCGGCGCATAAGCGCCGGGCCGCGGCCCGCGGCCTTACCGTTTCCGTTAAGAACAAAAACGGTCTAGCCGAAGGAGGGGAGGGGCCGGTCGAAATGTTCGGCCTGGCGGGAAGGCCGTGACCGGGCATGGCGGTTTTCCTCCCCATAACAGACCAAGCCCGCCGGCGTCCTTTGCCTTGACGCCGCCGGGCTCGCTGGTTCGCATGGCCGGCACTCCACAACGGAATGCCTGGCAGGATCAGGAAAACTACTTCACTTCATAGGCTGAAGAGTCTTTCAGGACCGAAAGGATTTTGCCCTTCACCGCGTCTAACGAGAAGTCTGCGTTCTGATAGATCGAGTAGAGCTTGAAATCCGAAACCCGCGACAGGACGAACCATGCCAGTTTCGCGGCTTTGGGTGACTCGGGATCGATTCCGATATCTTTCGCCACCATCCGGATCCATTTGTGGACCGTTTTGCCGGCCGCATAATGCGAGTAAGACCAGCTGCCATCGGAATAGGTCGCCAGGAACCATTCCGCCCGCCGCCTGTCCAGGTCGAGCTTCGGCGCATCCGTTCCGGCCAGTTTGGCGGCTTCCTCCATCGCCGCGTTGAAACCCTCCTTCTTGCCGTCCTTATTGGTGATGTCCACATCCCATTGCGGATCGAAATGGGCCGAGGCGGCGCCGAACAGGATTCTCTTGGGCGCCTTGCGCTTCAGCAGTTCGGAATAGAGAACCGCGCCGTGTTCACCCATCCAGCCCCATTTGGCGACTCCGTCCTTGCCGCCCCATGACTTGGGGAACCAGTCCGGCTTTTTGACCTTCCCGGTGCTCTCGTCCCAATTGTACCAGACCTTGCTCCAGTCATGCAGGGACGACTGCGCGATAATCTGATCGCGATCGGTATCGCGGATACCGTGTATCTGCTCGGCCATATTCATCCAGCCCAGAGATATTTCGATAACTTCCACCAGATGTACGGCAAGACCACCGGGATATTGGTGATGGCCCGGTCCACCGGTCGCGGGCGTGGTGCGAATGGCGTCCGGCGAAGCCGTGGCGTTGAACACGGTCGATCTCGGATTGGTGATCATGTCGAGGACGAGCGTGCGTATTTCTTCATCTTCAATTGAATTTATGTAGCCCATAAGACGGTAATAGGCGGCGGTGGTCCAGGCGCCGGTCTTCGCCATTTCCGTTGGCGTCATGGCCAGAATCTGGTCGATGCGGGCTTTGGAAACTTCCGCGGCCGAAACCGTTGGCGCGTAGCTTCCAAAAAGCAAAAGGACCGTCAGTAGTAGCGCTCTGCGTATCATTTTTTTCCTCCAGGAACGATTGATTAGGTTGGGTTGCCGCTATTTTGCATTCGTTCACGACGTTCAGACGACATCCGGATTTTGCGAAAACCCACCTGTCTCCCGGCGCTGTAGGAACCCCCCCTTGTTTATGGATGACATGTCCGGAAATTCAGATGCACGCCACCGTTTGCCAATGAGACGCTACAATCTATATAGCTGTCAAATTGATAGAAATGTTGCGTGCTATAGGCTCAGCCTATCCGTTATTCATGGTTTCAGGCTTGCGCCGCGGCCCCTGAAAACGGGACTATTCCGCAAAAAAACGGGACTATTCCGAAGCCGGCGGGGAGAGTTTTTAACGGAAGAACAAGGGGGAACGCCGACCGGCAAGCAGGACACGGGCCCCGCTTTCCACGATCCGCGCGCCCTTCCAGAACGGCCCGATGAGAAGGAAGCCCGCCCCTTCCGGAGCGCCATCTAATTGGTCACAGCCGCTGTTTCATGAGGTAGGGTGCGCCCATGAGCCATGAGTCCTTCCACGGCGTTTTTCCCTATCTCGTCTCGCCCGTAGATGCGTCGGGCGAGGTGATGAAGGACGTGCTGGCGCGCCTGTGCGGCGACCTGATCGGCGCGGGCGTTCACGGCCTGACGCCGCTGGGATCGACCGGCGAGTTCGCCTATCTCGCCTGGGAGCAGAAACGGGCCGTCGTCGAAACGGTGGTCGAGGCGGCGGGAGGGCGCGTGCCGGTTGTCGCCGGGGTTGGCGCGGCGACGATTGCGCAGGCGCGGCGCCAGTCACGCGCGTTCGAGCAAATGGGGTGCGACGGCATCCTCGCGATCATGGAGGCTTATTTCCCGGTCGGCGATGAGGGGACATTCGACTATTTCAAGGCGATTGCCGAAGCGGTATCGCTGCCGGTCGTGCTTTATACGAACCCGAATTTCCAGCGCAGCGATCTCACCCTGCCGGTGATCGAGCGGCTCGCGGCCATCGACAATATCGGCTACATCAAGGACGCCTCCAGCAACACCGGGCGCCTGCTCTCGATCATCAACCGGGTCGGCGACAGGCTGAAGGTGTTTTCCGCGTCCGCGCATATTCCGGCCTGCGTCATGCTGATCGGCGGGGTCGGCTGGATGGCCGGTCCCGCCTGCCTTGCGCCGGCGCGCAGCGTCGCGCTTTACGAGCTGTGCCGGCAGGGGAAATGGGACGAGGCAGTAGCGGCGCAGAAGGAGCTGTGGGCGCTCAATCAGGCTTTCGCGAAATACAATCTCGCCGCCTGCGTCAAGGGCGGGCTTGAATTGCAGGGTTATGGCGTCGGCGCACCGCTGCCGCCGCAGGCGCCGCTTTCGGACCGGGGCCGGGACGAGCTGCGCGCGATACTCAAGCGCCTCGGCTCGCTTGGCGCAGCCGCGCCGTGACCTTGCGCCCCTGGGACAAGCCGGTGCCATGGAGAAGGTGTTTTGGGTAGAATAAGATTGCCGCCGCGGCCCTCCGTGCCGACCGAAGGGATTAAGCCTGGGCCGGCTACAGCAGAAAGATCATTGCAATGACGAAGCGCAAGAAAATGGAAGTCGAAAGTGTCGATGCGGCCACGGTTCAGGGCTGGCTTGACCGGGACGAGATCATACTCGTGGATGTCCGCGAGACTTCCGAATTCGATCAGGAGCATATCCCCGGCGCCATGCTTCTGCCGATGTCGAAATTCGATCCCGAACTGTTTCCAACCGTTCAGGACAAGAAAGTCGTTCTGCATTGCGCGGTCGGCAAGCGTTCGGAATCCGCCGGCAAAATGCTTCTCAACGAAGGGCATACGGGCGCCGTTCACATGGCCGGCGGCATCGTGGCATGGAAAGCCGCCGGCTATGCGACCGAGGTCCAGATCATGCCTCCGGGTGAACTCGAGGCGGAAAAATTCGTAGCCCTGTGCCCGCCGCCCGGCCATGTTCTCAAGCAAGAGTATCTGGACCCGCTGAAAATTTCGCAAGCCGGGCTGGCGGATAAAATCGGTGTCTCGGACGATGTCATTCGCGACCTGATGAGCGGGAGCGTGGCCGTCAGTGTCGAATTGTCCCTGCGGCTGGCGCGCTATTTCAGCACCGCGGCGGATTTCTGGATTCACCTGCAAATCGAACATGATCTCGAGGCCGCCCGCCACAAGATCGGCGAACGGATCAGGCGTGAAGTGACGCCCAGAACGGCCTCAGAGTGAACCGCCCGGCCCGCAACATGATCGGTCACTTCCCGGTGAACAGGTCCGGAACCAGCCGGGACAGCGGCTCGGACATCTCATAGACGCTTGAGACGGCAAGCTCACGGTCCAGAGGAACGCCCTCGCGTTCGGCGCGGCGGCGCAGGCGCTCGGTGTGAATTTCCAGAACTTGCTTGTCGAACGGCATGTCGCCCGGATCGAGAATGCGTAAATACCCGTCCACGTCGCGGGCCGGCATGATCCGGCTTTTCACCTGACGGTTGGGCGACCAGGGGATATCCAGGATACCGGCCTCGCAGGCGCGCACCGTCCCCACCGCAACATCCCCCTCGCCAATCTCCAGCGTCGCATCGAGGATCGGGCGCACCTCGCGTTTGATGAGATCGACCTCGGCGAGAAACTCCGGATGCTCGTCGAGCCTGATCTGCCGGGCGAGATAAATCGCCATGCGCGTCATGCGCAGCCCTTCCGCGTTGGCCTGCGGCGTGGGGATGCCGAAGGCTTCATGGGTGCTCTTGGTCGTCACGCTGGCCGCGCCGCCGATGGCCGCCAGCGTTCCGCCATAGGCGACCAGCGCGGCGCATTGCGCATCGTCCTGCGGCCATGCGCCCATCCAGTGCAGCGAGATGATGGGCGTTGCGACATCGCCGAACCCGGCGCGGGCGAGATAGTCCTGCGCCAGCTCCTTGCAGGCGCGGATGGCGGCCGCGTCCTGAATGAGATGCAGGGTCTGGCCCATCTCGAGCCCGTAGCTCTTGACCCCCTGGCCAGCCGCCAGCAGCGCATCGATCACGCAGGTGACGATGGCGATGGAAGGGGGAATATTGGTGCCCGTAAGGAAGCCGGGCTGGCGGCGGTGCAGCTCGACGCCTTTTGCCGCGTAGAGGGCAACGAGGCGGTCGAGATACTGATAGTTGCGGATGCCCTCCTCGATGGTCATCTCCTTGGTGTAGGAGGTGACATAGGCCAGCCCCGAGCCGAGATAGCCGGTATAGCCCGCCGCATAGCCGACCTCGCCGGTGAGCCGCGGCATGGAGGTGCCTGAGAGCACGATTGCAGGCTTGTCGATGGCTTCGATAAGCTGGCGGGTGCGCTTGGGTCCGTAATTCACCATCGGGAAGCCGTTCAGCATCGAGCGGCCTTCCTTTTGCGACTCGTTGATGCCGGCTTCGGCCTGTTCCCAGCGTTCGTTGCGCGTGTAGCTGTCGGTGGTTGTCGGCACCACGTCGGCATGGCCGTCCCTGTCGAGTATTTGCATCAGCTCGATCTGCAATTCCAGCGTACCGAAGCCGCCGCGCGGCTGGGTCAGGCAGCGCCCTTCCGCCTCGGCCTGGCGCATCACACAGGGCAGGCGTTTATGACGGGGCAGGGAGAGGTGATACTCCACCGCCTCATCGAGATCGACCTCGGCGCCGGTCGGCCAGCGCGCCAGATTCTCCTCGCGCAGTCTGGCGAACAGATCGCCGGGGATCTGCTGCGCGGAAAGGGGCCTGAGTTCCTTATCCAGAGGTGACGCGTAACTCATTCTCTCCTCCTTTCACGGATTGTTCGCTGACCGGCTCCAGCGAGGCGCGTGCAAAATCGAACGCCGCTTCGGGCTCGACTTCAGCCAGCAGACCGGCGGCATAGAGCAGATAGTTATTGTCCACGAGCAGCGCCGGATCGCGCGGGCGCAGGGAGCCCGGCTCGTCCTCGCTGAAACGGCATCCCGACAGGATCGAGGACGCATTGCGCCCATAGACCAGCGCTCCGCCGGTGCCGATCACCGTCGCCACCGGGCTCAGATCCTTGCCCCGCTGCGCCGCCACGGGTCCGCTGACCGTATGCACGATCTCAACCGTGCCCGCGTGGCGCGTCACGGCGATGCGGATGGCGCATTGCGCCAGGGCGGCGTCGAAGGCGCGTTCCCCTTCGCCCTCCGGCAGGCGTTCCACGTCCGCGGCGATCCGCTCCAGCAGGACATCGACCTCGGCGGGCGTCGCTCCGGCAAGGGCGGCCACCGCGTCCCGGCCTCCCGCCGCTTCGATGATCTCGCCCGCATTATGGCGCATGCCAAGATCGCCCTCGACGGTGCGTTTCGCAAAAGGCTCCGGCAGCCCGTGCTGCAAAATGCGCCCCTCGGTCGGCTCGCCGCTGGCCACCGAATAAACATCGGTCGTGGCGCCGCCGATATCGACCACCAGCAGCGGTCCGAGCCCGCCGCGCCCGTGCGGTCCATCGCTCAGCAGCCGCGCCGCCTCGAGCACCGCGACCGGTGTCGGCATCGCCAGCGCGTCGAAAAAATCATGGGCCCGGTCCAGCCCCTTGGCGTGGACGATGCGCGCTATGAACACATCGCGGATCGCCGCCCGGGCGGGTTCAATCTCCAGCGTGCCCAGGGCCGGCATCACATTGCCGGTCACGCGCACGTCTTTGCCGGCGTGCTTTAAGATTTCTTCCGCGTCATCGGCCGCCGACCGGTTGCCCGCGACAATGATGGGGCAGGTCAGCCCCGAGGCGGCGAGGGTTTGCGCATTGTTCACAATGACCTCGGAGTTGCCGCCGTCGGTCCCGCCGGCCAGCAGGATGATATCGGGATCGTGGCCGGTAATCCGGGCCATATCGCGCTTGGAAAGCTGATACGCGAAGGTGTCCACCAGTCTTGCGCCCGCGCCCAGCGCCGCGAAGCGGGCGGCCTCCGCGGTGAGCTCCCTGACCAGCCCCACGGTCACCATTTTCAGGCCGCCGGCGGCGCTGGAGGAGGCGAGCCGGTAGCGGAAATCCGGCAGCCGTCCGAGCTGCTCTTCAAGATCGCCCAGCGCCGTCCGCATGCCGATGGTGATATCGCTCGTTACGGTCGAAGGCCCCTGGCCCGAACCGAGCAGGGTGCGGTTCTTCAAGTCCACCGCGCGCAGCTTGGTATAGGTGCTGCCGAAATCGATCAGGAGGGCCGCCGGGCCGCTCATCGGTCCGCCATACCGGCATCAACTGCACGCGCCGCGAAATCGCGCGCGAGGCTTTCGATCACATCGTTGGTGCGCGTGCCCGGCGGGAAGGCGCGGTCGAACCCCATATCGAGAAAGCGCCGTTCCACGCCATCCCAGTCCTGTTTCCCGACCACCAGATTGCCGCCGACATAGAGCAAAATGTCCTGCAATCCCGCCTCGATGCACAAGTCCCGGAACCCCTTGCAGTCGAGCTCTCCCTGGCCGTAGAGCGAAGACACCATGATTGCGTCGGCGGCGGTCTCGATGGCCGCCTTGATGAAGTCCTCGGACGGTGTAAGCGCGCCGAGCGCGACCACATGGTAGCCGGCATCCTCAAGGGCCATGGACAATATCCGGTTGCCGACGATGTGGGTGTCGGAGCCGATCACGCCGGTCACCAGCGTGTGTCCGGTCATTTCAGATGCTTCCGTCATATCCGCGATCCCGCCATCCGGCTGGTTTTGTCGAAGCATGCCGTTTGAATTGTCAGGCGTTCAAGGGCGCTCTCGTCCAGTTGCGGCGCACCCTCCGGCATCAGTGTCATCGCACCATCTTCGACAGTAAGGGGTGGCTGCGCCAGGGCCACGGACTGTCGTAGAAAGCCGTTCATTTCTCCCGCATTGCGGATATGCGCGCGCGCGGCGCAGGCCTCCATCCAGCAGCCGATATCGCTGGCGACCCCGTTGCCCAGGACCGGTTCCATGCCCAGTTCGGCGATCAGGGCCAGCCCCTGCACAAGCCGGTCCAGGCTGACGCACTTCATCAGCTTCAGCTTGACGAAGGATGCGCCGATGCGCGCCGCGCGCTCGATGTCGGCTTCGTCATAGATCGACTCATCGAGCATCAGCGGCACGGCAGTGACCTTGCAAACCGCCTCAAGCCCGTCCCAGTCACCGGCGGGGCAGGGCTGTTCGAGCAGCTCGATGCCGGAAGGATCAACGGTAGAGGCGAAACGGCAGCCGGCCTCGCGGTCATAGCCCTGATTGGCGTCGATGCGGAGCCGCGCGCGGCCCCCATTGGATTGCTGGATGAAGGCCATCCGCTTGAGATCTTCCTCGACATCAAAGCCGGCCTTGATCTTGAGTGTGCCGTATCCGGCGTCAAGCGCGTCTTCGATTTCGGCCGCGATTGCCTCATGGTCCATCGCGTTGATGCCGGCCAGCAAAGGGACAGCCACCGGTTCCGCGACCCGTAATACCGGATGGCCTTCGGCCATTTCGATGGCCGTCGTGAGCGCCGTCGCGGTGAAGGGCGCATCTTTAAGGCTGCTTGCGACGATTGATTTAGCGGCCTGGGTGCCGATGCCCGGCAATTCTTTCGCCGCGGCGCGCACCCGAGCCCAGCTTTCCCCAATGGTCTCGTTTGTGTAGCCGGTCAAAATCGTCGCTTCGCCGAGGCCCATCCGGCCATCGGCGATGACACGGGCCAGAATTGTGTCGAAATGGGTGACCGGCCCGAAGGCGAGCTTGTAGGGCGTGCGCAAGGGGAGGCGCAGGAGGCGGAGCGAAATGGCGTCAATCATCGCATAACACTAGGTCTAGAGCATGATCCATTCATATTGAAACATTTGACCGGTTTTTAACGCCCGCCGGACGGCGTTAGGCTTCACTTGTGGCCGGGCCGGGCCACGGCGCGAAGCCTGCCTGGCCGGCAGACGTAAAAAACCGGTCAAATGGCTCAATATGAATGGATCATGCTCTAGAGGCATTTTCACGTCTGTCAGCCAGATTACACCCTACTGCCGCGCCGGCGCCATGGCACGGACAAGCCGCGCCGCTACTCCTGCGGCGGTTTCCAGTAGCGGCGCAGCAGCGCGATGGTCGACGGCAGGATGATGAGTTGCGCCACCAGGGCGGCAAACAGCGTCGCGCCGCTCAACTGCCCGAATACCCTGAGCGAGGGCAGATCGGAAAAGATGGTGACGCCGAGCCCGAGCGCCAGCACGATGGTGGTCAGGATCAGCACGGGTCCGATCATGCGCGCCGTGCGCGCCAGCGCCTCCTGAATCGGACGCACCTTGCCGTTCTCGTCCCTTTCCTCGATGTCGAAGCGATTGAGGAAATGAATAGTGCTGTCGAGCGCCAGTCCGAATGCCACGGTCAATGCAATGATGCTGGCGAAATGCAATCCGTCCCCTGTCATCCAGAGCAGCGCCCCGGTGGCGAATATGGGGAGTGTGCTGGGAAGAATGCTGACAATGCTGGCAAAGACCGAGCGGAAGGCCAGTCCGAGGAAAATAATCACGACGATGATATCGCTGACCAGACCTATATTGAGTTCCCAGATCATCTTCGCGGAGTTGCGCGCGGCAATGGCCGGGAGGCCGGTTACGGAAAACTGGAATGCCGGATATTTCCGGCGCAGAGGGTCCAGGGTTTCATCGAGCTGATCCACGATGGGGAGAATTTCACTGGCGTCCACATCCGGCAGCCTGCCCGACACAATCACGGCTTTTTCATCGACGGCGATAAAACGGCGCACCAGATGCTCCGGCAGCAGGCCGATATATTTCTTCAAGGTCTCCACGCTCGGGTCGCCGGCTTTCCCAAGCCATCTCCTGAGCGTTTCCAGCGACCAGACATTGCCCAGCCCGGCCTGCTTCTCGACGGCCTTGTGCACGTCGGTGATCGCGGCCAGAACCTCGGGCGAATAGAGCGAGCGGCCATCCTTCCACTCGATCATGACGTGAATGGGATTGGCGCCGGTGAGCTTCTTGTCGAGCCGGCTGGTCGCGGCGAGCGCCTGTTCCTGATCCGGCACCTGATCGGCAAGGCGGTAATGCGGCTCAAGGTTCAGATAGGCGACGCCCATCAGCGCGGTAAGGATAATTCCCCCGGCCACATATACAACGGGATTCCTTCCCAGATGCTGAAACAGGCTCACGGACAAACGGCTCAGCATCCCCATTGCCGCGTCGCCACCCTCGCCGGGTTTCCTGATCTGCCGCTCCTCCGGAAGCAGCAGGACGGCGAGTGTCGGCACAACGACCACAACCGCCACATAGGACAGGAGGACGGCGAATGTCGAAGCGGCGCCAAAGGTGCGGATCAGGGCGGACTCGGCAAAGATGAAAGAAGCCAGCGCAAGAGCCGCGGTCAGCGCAGTGAGGAAACAGGCGGGCGCCACATTGATCACGGCTGTGCGCGCGGCTTCCAGCCGGCCCGAGCCCGCCATCAGTTCCCGGCGCACATTATACACCAGATGCATGGAGTCGGAGAAACCGTTCACGATAATGAGCGGGGTGATGACATTGACGAAGAGGTTGAGCTTGAAGCCGAGAAAGCCGATTGCCCCAAGCGACCACAAGACCGCCGCGGCGGGGCCGGCGACGGCAATCAGCATGTGCCGGAAGCTGCCGAAAAAGACGAGAGCGATGAGCGCGCCGAGCCCGAAGCCCAGCCCGTTATAGACGATGCGGTCGCGCTTGACAGCGTTGCGTATCTCCAGTTGCATCACCGGCGCGCCGGCCAGCTGTACATGCAGGGAGGTCTGCGCGAGCGCCGCCTTCGCCACTTTCTCGATTTCCCCGATCGTCTCCTTCAGTCCGATATCGATGACTTTCTGCTTGTTGAGGGACAGTACAACGAGCGTCAGCGTTCCGTCCTCGGAGAGCAGCTTGCCGCGAATGATCTCATTTCCGCGCACCCGTTTCATAAGTGCTTCGAACGCCTTTCCCTCCGGCAAACGGGCCGGGAAAAGCGCCTTGGCGAGCCCGGTTTCATCCGGCGCCTCGCGCACGGAGAACATGGAAATCAGCCCGTTCAGCCCCGGAATCAGCTGGAGGTCGAGAATTGTGTTGCGTATGGCTGTCAGATTGTCCGGCGTGAGCAGGTCCTCGCTCTCGATCACAACCAGCACGTCGAACTCGCTTGAGGGAAAACGCCTTGAGACCTGCTCGTAGCGGCGGAATTCCTCGGTGTCGGTGCGAAACAGCTCGCTTAGGGAATCGTCCACCGACATGCTCAGCATGCCAGGCACCGCCGCGATCGACATCGCGGCTATCAGCAGGGCCGATAACAGCGGTGCTTTGAGCGAGATCAGGCCAAGGCGTTCTATGCCGAAGCTGAACCAGAAGCTTCTGCGCCTTAGCTTCTGTTTTTGTGGTGGAGACCCTGCATCTTTCATTTCTTACCGCTCTCTTTCATGCGTCCGCGAACAGGCGCGGGTCAACTGGTGAGGCTGTGAACCAGCAATGTCAGGCTTGCCAACAGTCCCGCCGCGGGCACCCACAGCCGAACCGTGAATATGCCGCCGGGCGGCACATCCCCGCGCAGCTTCAGTCTCAGCAGCGCCAGATTCACAAGCGAGAATATGGTGAGCGTGACCAGCGATGTCATCTCCGCCAGTCCTTCAATCGGGAAAGCAAGGGAAAGCACGAGGACAATGGCGACCACCAGCGCGGTGGCGATGAGGGGTGTCCGCGTCAGGGGGCTGACTTTCGAGAGTATGGCTGGAAGCTGGCCTTGCGAGGCAAGACCATACAGCACCCTGGAGGCCATAATCATCTGCACGATAATACCGTTCAGCGTTGCGACGACTGCGATAGCACTGATAACGAGCGGCGAGCCGCCCGTCACGCTCTCATAAACAAACCCGAGGGGCGCCTTGGAAGCAACCAGCCCATCCAGCGGGACGGACAGCACCGCAACGCTGACGACACCGACATAGATCAGCGTAGACACGGTGAGGGTCAGAAAGATAGCCCAGGGCAGAACCTTGAGCGGGTTCTTCACCTCCTCGGCGATATTGACCAGATCCTCAAAGCCGATGAAAGCGAAGAAGGCGAGCAGCCCGGCCGAGAATATCCCGCTCCAGATGACCGGATCAAAGCTGCGCGGGACCACTTCTGCGGCCCGCGACAGGATCGTCGGATCGGCGCTGATGCCCGCGCCGACGATCAGCAGCAGCCCGCCGATCTCGATGAGCGTCAAAAAGCCGGCCAGCGACACCGATTCCAGAATGCCCCAGGCCGCGGCCAGGCCCATGGCCAAAACCACCGCCGTGACGATCAGCCATTCAGGGGCGCTGATAAAGACGGCGATATATCCCGCGCTGCCGATTGCGACCGCGGAGGCCGACACAATGCCCGCCGTCACCACCAGCAGTCCGACGCCCAGCGCAAGGGTCCGCGAGTTCAACCCCTCGCGCACATAGGCGGCTTCGCCGGCGCTCACCGGCATGCGCGAGGACAGCTCGGCGAAGGAGGCCGCCGTGGGAGCCATGACCAGCGCGGCGATGACGAACGCGACAGGCGCATAGATGCCCGCCCGTCCGGCCGTCGCCCCGATCAGCACATAGATTCCCGCCCCTATCGTAACGCCAAGCCCGTAAAGGACCACGAGCGTCAGCCCGAGGACGCGCTTGAGAGCCGGTCGCTCCCGCGCGCCGGGTGTTCCTCCGCTGCGGTCATTACTCATCGGCTTTCCTTATGGTAAAAACTTCAACACCGTGACGTGCGGGCACTCATTGACCCAGATCAATCGCCCCGGCCCGATGCCCGCCGCCACCGGATTGATTGAGGTCAAGGCCGCCCGTCCGCGCCGCCTCTAGTCTTGCATGTAACCAGGCGGAAACTCACGAGGTTTGACATGTCCTACAAAACGATCCTTGCATATTTCGCGAGGCCCGACGGTGTCCAGGGCGTTATGGATGCGGCCTTGCCGCTCGCCGAGAAATTCGGCGCGCACCTCATCGGCACGCATGTGATTTCGGGTGTGCCGGTGACCGGCACCATCGGCGCGCAGGTGCCGCCTGAAATTATCGAGCAGTATGCGCAACATATGCGCGAGGACGCCGCAGCGATCAAAGTTGCTTTTTCCAAGGCGATCAAGGGCGCGCCGGTGCAAACCGAATGGCGCCAGCCTGAACTGAAAGTCCTTGGCGCGGATATTCTGCATTTGATTTCAGAGCAGACGCGGTGCGCCGATCTCGTCATTTTGGGGCAGTCCGACGCCGAGCAGCGCGTCGGGGAATTGACCGCCGATATCATCATCGCCGCCGGCCGCCCGGTCATCGTCGTTCCGAAAAACGGCACCGCCACCAACCTGACGGGCAAGATCGTCATCGCGTGGGACGGCTCGCGCGAGGCTACCCGCGCGGCATTCGACTCGCTTCCGCTGCTGAAGGAGGCGCAATCCGTTTTCGTGGTCTCTGTCCAGAAGCGTGGCGGTAAGGATCCCGTGACCTCGGGCTGCGGGGAGTTGGCCCTTTCCCTTGCGCGGCATGGTGCAAAGGCGGAAGCCGTGGTGCTGGAGAGCAGCACGGCTGCGGGTGAGGCGCTCACCAAATATGCATCTGACAATGACTGCGATCTCATCGTCATGGGGTGTTACGGCCACTCGCGTCTGCGCGAACGCCTGTTCGGCGGCGCCACCCGGCACATTCTGCAAAATATGATCCTACCGGTTTTGATGTCTCACTGAATGAGGAGGGAAGACACCATGCGGATCAGCAAAATCCGCCTCGAACTGGCCCGCGATCCCGACTTTCCCGCGGGCAGCTCAAGGCACGGTTACGAATTCACCGCCCCTCTCAATGACGAAGGCAGGATCGATCCCGACGGCTGGAAGGCGCATCGCAGCCAGTGCCGCGTGTACCGCTTCTGGGAAGGAGAGGACGACGCGGTTGGCCATTTGACGCGCAAGCCTGGCGGGCGCTGGGCCTTCCATTATGATATTCATGGCGATGAAGATGATGACGAAACGGGCTACCGGTTCTCCGATCATGCTTTCGTCCCCGGGGAATATGTCTCCATAATGGAGCATGACGACGTGCTGCGGACTTTCCGTGTTGTCTCGGTGGTGCCGGTCCGGAGCTGAGAGAAAGTCCGCTGCCACAGGGTCTGGAAACTATGCAAGGCTCTCACAGGGCGCCGTCCGGCGTGAAGATGCAGCCGGAGCAAGGCCAGGACGAGGTGATCGCCCTGCTGAGCGACCCGCGCGCCTATTCCCCCGCGCCGCCGCGGGTCGAGCGGATTGACACCCATGGCGCCATCATCTTCCTGGCCGGCGACAGGGCCTACAAGATCAAACGGGCCGTCCGTCTTCCCTATCTGGACTTTTCGACCCTGGCCAGGCGCCGGGCGGCTTGTGAAAGAGAAATTGAAATAAACCGCCTGACGGCGCCGGATATGTATCTGGGCACGATTGCCATCGTGCGAAATTCGAATGGCGCGCTGCAACTCGGCGGGGAGGGCGACCCGGTTGAATGGGTGGTCGAAATGATGCGGTTCGATCAGTCCGACCTGCTTGATGTGATGGCGCGGGAGGGGCGTCTTTCAAGCGATCTGATGATCCCTCTCACCGACCACATCGCCGGTTACCACAAGCGCGCGCCGGTTATCCGTAACGCCGGCGGCGCGGAGACCATCTCCAGGGTCGTGGCCCAGGCGGCGCTGGCATTCTCAAAGTCTGGGAATCGGCTCGATGCGGATGACGTCCAGGATTTTACGCGCGCCAGCCGGGAGATGGCGCATTCACTTGCCGGCCTGCTTGACCGGCGCGCGGCCGGCGGCTATGTGCGCCGCTGCCACGGGGATCTGCATCTCGGGAACATCGTGCTGCTTGAAGGCAAGCCGACCCTTTTCGACGCCATCGAATTCGATGAGCGGCTGGCGTCCATCGATATTCTGTACGACCTCGCCTTCCTGCTCATGGATTTGTGGATGCGCGGGTACAAACGCCATGCCAACATCGTATTGAACCGCTATCTCGCGGGCGATAGGGGCGAGGACGGCAATATCGCGGGTCTGGCCGCCTTGCCGCTGTTTCTGTCCTGCCGCGCGGGCGTGCGCGCCATGGTGATGCTCGACCGGCTTCCTCATATCGCGGATGCGGAGGCGGAGAAGGCGCTCGCCGACCTGAAGGCCTATTTCGATTCTGCCCGGCGGTTCCTGGAGCCGCCCCGGCCCCGGCTTATAGCGGCCGGCGGGCTGTCGGGCACGGGAAAGTCCACCCTCGCCGGCGCGCTGGCGCCCTATATAGGCGCGGCGCCGGGCGCCCTTTGGCTGCGCAGCGATGTCGAGCGCAAGAAGATGTTCGATGTGGGCATCGAAGAGCGCCTGAGCGAAGCGGCTTACACGCCCGAAGTCACCCGGCGCATTTATGAAATTCTCAATGAAAAAGCCAGGACCGCGCTGGAGGCGGGCCGGTCGGTCATCCTGGACGCGGTTTTCTCCACAGAGCGCGAACGCCGTGCCGCCTCGCGGGTTGCGCGCGAAACGCAGGTTCCCTTCACCGGACTATGGCTGAGCGCGCCGGCCGAACAAATGATCGCGCGCGTGCGGTCGCGCACCGGCGATGCGTCCGACGCCGATGCCGCCGTCGTCAGGCGTCAGCTGGAATATGACACCGGCGAGATTGACTGGCACATTATCGATGCGGGCTCATCGCCCGGCGCCGTGCTCGCGGCCGCCGCCGAAATTACCGGCGTGGAGCCCGACGGCCTCTGAATGCCGGTTCGGCCTAGGGCCTTTCCGATTTTGATGGAATCAAAACCGGACCCTGATTCTTTGATTTAACGTGCTTCTCACCGGAAAACCGGTTTCCGCTTATCGGTGATACGCACTAAAAGTCGATCCGCTCGACATCGAAGAAATTCACCGTCGACCCGTCGCTCAGCGTGACGATGCCGTCGGCGTCGCTGGAAAGATCCAGCCCGTTGGCGTCCTGACCGTCGATCGTTCCTTCGGTCAGCGTCACGGTCCAGTCTACGCCATAGGTGCCGAGACTGTTTCCGCCCGATGCATCCTGCAGAAGAACGGTGTCCGTCCAGCCGCCGCCGGCGCCGCCGGAGATGGTGTCCGTGCCGTCGCCCATCTGGAAGATGAACATATCGGAGCCGTCTCCTCCGGTGAGCGTGTCGTTGCCGCCATCGCCGCGCAGACTGTCATTTCCGGCGCCCCCTGAAATCCAGTCATTGCCTTCGCCGCCGGCGATGACATCATTGCCGGCATCGCCATAGAGGGTATCGGCCCCGCCGGCGCCATCGATAACGTCGTCTCCGCCGCGCCCATGGATAGCATCGATGCTCGCCGATCCGGAGATTGCAACCGCTTCGGCGGTATCAATGATGACGTTGCCTTCATCCACATCGCTGACATTTATGGTGACGGTCTCCGAATAGGTGTTGCCGGCGGAATCGGTGACCTCAACGGAAATGTCATGGGACTGGGCCATTTCAAAATCAATGTTGGCGCCCGCCTTGACGAGGATTTCATTGCCGACGACTTCGAAATTGCTCGCCTCGCCGCCGACAACCGCATAGGTGAAGCTCTCTCCCGCGTCGGGGTCCGTTGCAGAGAGGGACGCCACGAGCGTGCCCGCCGATGCATTTTCGGCGATTGAATTCTCGTAGACCGGCTGAAGCTTTACATTGTCGATGAGCGCGCCATAGGCGTCGTCGCCGCTCGCAAGTTCGCGGAATTCAAGGCGGTCGGCGCCGCCGGTTCCCACCACGTTGAAAGTATATGTCGACCAGTCGGTCGACGCAGGATCGATGTCAGCGACCTTGGCTCCGTTCCAGTAGACCTCAAAGGCATTGGTGTGGCGGCCAATACGATCGGCGGCATCGAAACTCAGCTGAAAGTTCTCCCCGGCCGTTGTCGCAATATCCTGGTAGACCGCGTCGGCGCCCATTTCGGCGTCTATATCGAGATACTGGCTGCCATCGCTCGCCGTGTGGCCGCCGAAATTGTCATGGATCTGGACAAGACCGCTCGATGGCGTCCAGCCTTCGATCGATGAGAAATTTGCCAGGTAATTTGATGAAACGGCCGCATTCTCGAAGGACCCGTTGACAATCATGTTGGATCCAAGGCTCGACGACAGGGTCGCCTGAATATCTGTCGGCGCCTCATTGATGAGAAGGGCAGAACTCACAGTTCCATCGGCAAACTGGAAGTTTTCAACGCCCGTAACCGTATCGGTGCCGTCGGGTGATCCGGGGCGGTTATCGACAATCGTGTAAACTCCGGCGTTATCGGTGATCGTGTAGTCCGAACGGAGCCCCGTATATGTGACCGTATCATTGTCCGCGCCGCCGTCGATGGCGTCGTCGCCACCGCCGCCAAAGAACATGTCATTCCCCGTTCCGCCGGACAGATTGTCGTCTCCGCCGGCGGTCCAGATGGCGTCATTGCCGGCGCCGCCATCAACCGTCATATTATCCGTATAGGTATAGTTTGTGCTGGTCATATCCAGCACATCGTCGCCGTCGCCGAGCTGGACATTTTCGATACTGTCGAGGCGTGCCTGGGCCTGACCGCCATAAAACCCCGAAAAGCTGTCATCCAGGAAAATGGCGTCGGATTGATCGGTGCCGACCAGTGTGTCATTGCCCGCGCCGCCCTGGAAAACATCCGTAATCCGCGTCTTTCCGGCAAGAGATACCTTGTCGCCAGTGTTGACATTCAGAGCTGAGTAACCGTTCCAGGTGCCGTCCGATGAGACATTGATCGTATCGTCTCCCAATCCGCCCTGGAGCAGGTCGGCTCCGGTTCCCCCATCGAGGATATTGTCGCCGGTATCCCCGATCAGCTGATCGTCGCCTCCCAGTCCGAGCAGGATGTCGCCCGCATCGCCGGCATCTGTAATGACATCATTCCCGCTTGTGCCGCTGATCGTTTCGCGGATGTCATTGACATTTATGGTGTAGCTCTGCGCCGAGGTGGAGCCGTCACTGGAGGTGGCGGTGACTTCTATGTCGTAAGACGCGGCCGCTTCGCGGTCGATGGAACCGGCGACGGTGACGACGCCGGTATTGGCGTCGATGGCGAACAGGCCGCCCGCATCG
>BDTT01000108.1 GCA_002897995.1 bacterium BMS3Bbin10
CCCAGAACCGGAACCATCACGAGCAGCGCCAGCGCCAGCAGATACACCGGATACGCCAGTCGCACCCACACCCTGACGTCGGTCAGCGCCACGGCGAATAATAACCCAAGGCCCAGGCAATAGCGGATCACATGGGTTTCCGCCCAGGGCTCGAGCGAACCGCCGGCCACCGAATAGAGCGCCGCCGCGCCAACGCCGGCGAGCGCGGTTATCAGCGCCACGAACATCCAGTTCAGGGCGAGAAGTTTTTCGCCGAAACTCAGCCGCGGAGTTTCCAGTGGGCCGGCAAACATGTCAGCCCTCTCCCCGGCGGCGCTTCTGCCGCGCCGTCTTGCGCGCGCCATCGCGCGCGACATAGGCGGGACGCGACAGCGGATCGCGCTCAATCAACGCCGTCATGACATCGCGCACGACCGGCGCGGCCGCGCGTGACCCGCTGCCGCCATGCTCGATGATGGCCGCGACCGCGTAGCGCGGGTTGTCCGCGGGGGCATAGCCGACGAAAAGTCCGTGATCGCGCTGTTCCCATTTGAGCTCGCTGCTTTTCCGGCCGCTGGAAGCGGTATTAACCTGGGAGGTTCCGGTTTTTCCGGCCATTTCCACCCCGGCAACGGGAATGCGCGCCCGCCCGGCCGTGCCGCCGCCTTCATTGACAACGGCCCACATGCCCTCGCGCACCAGTTCCAGATACTCAGGGTCGATATCCAGCATTTTGGGCGCTTCAACAGGTTCATCGGGCGAGGCGCGCACGATGCGCGGGACAATTTCGCGGCCCGTCGCGATACGCGCCGTCATCACCGCCAGCTGGAGCGGCGTCGTCAGCACAAAGCCCTGGCCGATGCCGGCAATGATCGTCTCGCCCCCATACCAGGGCTTACCCAGCGTCGCGCGCTTCCACCCCGGCGTCGGCATGACGCCGGGTTTTTGCTGCGGCATGCCGAATTCATAGGTCTGGCCGAGCCCGAGTTTGCGGCCCATGGCGGACAGCTTCGAGATGCCGATGCGCAGCGCCACATTGTAAAAAAAGACGTCGCAGGACTCCTTGAGGCCCTTGCGCAGCTGCACCGAGCGGTGGCCGCGTTTCTTCCAGCAGCCGAAATAGGCATTGGAGTAGGAAAACCCGCCCGGGCAGAAAAACTTCGTCTTGGGCGTTATCACACCCGCCTCCAGCCCCGCGAGCGCCGTCACCATCTTGAATGTCGAGCCGGGGGGATACTGGCCGCGAATGGCCTTGTTGGTGAGCGGGTCGTCGCTCAAACTGGCCATCGAGGCCCACTGGTCCGGTTTCAATCCGTCAATGATGGCGTTCGGGTCGAAACTGGGGGTGGACGCCATGACAAGCACTTCACCGGTGCGCGCATCGAGCGCGACGACGGCGGCGCGGCGCAAGTCTTTCAGCCGCTGCATCGCCCGGTTCTGAATTTCCCGGTCAATCGTCAGGACCAGTTCGCGGCCCTGCTGGCTTTGCAGCGTATCGAGTTTGCGGATCGCATGGCCTCGGGCGTCAACCTCAAGCTTGACGATGCCGGCCTTGCCGCGCAGCTTGCGTTCAAAGCCCAGTTCAACGCCGCTCTTGCCGACGCGAAATCCGGGAAGCCGCGTCACCGGATCTTCATTCACCTCGGCCCTGTTCGCGGCGCCCACATAACCGACGATATGCGCCATGTCTTCGCCGTCGTGATACTGGCGCACGGAAAGAATATCGGTTTGCACTCCCGACAAGGTCGGCGCGAGCACATTCACCTGAGCGAATTGCTGCCAGCTCAGATCGTCGGCGACGATGATGGGAACATAGGGACTTTGCCGCCGCGCCAGGCGCAATACACGGGCGCGCACCGCGTCCGGAACGTCGATGACGCGGCCGAGCTGGCGCAGGGACTCATCGATGTCCTTTGAGAGGTCGGGAACAATGAAGACCCGCATGGCGTCTGCATTGGTGGCTACAGGCTTGCCGAACCGGTCGAATATAAGCCCCCGGCTCGGCGCCAATAGCTGGATGTTGATGCGGTTTTCTTCCGCCAGAAGCGTGTATTTCGGGGCTTCGAGCACCTGAAGCTGGCGCAGCCGCCACCCTAGCACGCCGAACAATCCGAGCTGACCTGCCCCAAGCATCAGAACACGGCGGGTAAATCTCCGGTTCCTGCGGATGTGATGTTCTGACGCCGCCATGACTCAGCCCCGCCTGGCAGGCGGGCCGGCCGGCACAAGACCGAGCGGGCGGCGCAGAGGCCACACCATGAGAGGAAACAGCGCAATCGCCACGGCGCCGCCAATAAACATCGGCTGCCAATCAATTACCCGCACAAAGTAAATCGAAGCGATCGCCCAGCCGGAAAAAGCCGCCACCGCCGCGGTCACGGCGAATGCCAGCCACAGATTGCCGAACCGTTTTTGCCTCGCGCGTCTTGAGTAAACACTCGCAAGCGTATGTGTCAGCAGGAAGATAATGGCCCAGTAGCCGAGTGGCCCTGCCGTCAGTACATCCATCAGCAGCCCGGCGGCGAACACCGAAACGGCCGGCAATTCCCTATTTCGCTGCGTCGTCAGCGCGAAAATGAAGATTATCAGGAGCAACGGCAATATGAAGCTTGCCGCCGCAGGCAGAGCCCAGGGGACCGCCGCAACGGCAACAGCAAGGAACAGAATAAGGCTGGGAACAATCCCTTTGGTCAACCTGACAGTCCTCCCTTGCTTTTCATGACGCCTGTCAGCGCGTCTGCGCCCCGGCCCTGGCATGCCGTTTCCCGCGCGCATTTGCTTGATGGTTTTCCCCGCCCGGGGGGATGGTCCCTACCCTGGCTCCCGCCGCGGTGTTCCTCGAAACGACGACAGGTGTGTCGAAAAACAGCACGCTTACATATTCCAGTTCGCCCAGTACCGCGTGGGGCCGCACCCTGTATCGGCTGCCGGAGCCGGGAATAACCGCACCGATCCGCAAACCGCGCGGCAGCACTCCGCCATGGCCCGATGTCGAAACCTCATCGCCTTCATAGACATCAGCGCTATTGGGCAGGAACTCCAGGCGGGGCTCGGCGCTGTTGTCTCCAACCAGAACCGCGCGCACGGCCGCGGGGCCAACAAGAACGGGTATGCGAGAGTTAAGATCATTCAGAAGAATGGCGCGGGACGCATTGTCGCCCGTGTGAACGATGCGCCCGACGAACCCGTCTCCATTGATAACCGCATAGCCGTTCCTGACACCGTGCGCCTTCCCCAGATTGATGAGGACGCTGCGTGCGAACGGCCCGCGCGCATCGGCAATGATCGGCCCGGTGGCGTATTTCAGCGCCGGTTCCTCGACGGCATTCAATAATTCGCGAAAATGAGCCAGGCGCCGCTCCAGGCGCTGTGCCTGCCATTGCCAATGCCGCAAATTCTGGTTTTCTTCCTTGAGGCGGTCGAGTTCGTCGAACAGGTCGAGATAATCGACAAGCTGTCCCTTGCCGCGCCGCGCATAAATGGCCGGCTGCGACGCCACTTGCAGAACCGGCGACACGAGATCCGTTAACAGGCCGCGTATCTCGCGTATCTGATTGTTCTCGAGGCGGCTGAAGATCAGGAGCATGACACTGAGGAAGTAAAGGGCGAACAGCATCCACCCCCCCGCCAGAACTTTCTTCTGGCCATACGACTCCCTTGCAGACCCTCTGCTACGCATAACCACACACTCTTACAAACGCGAACCGCGCTTTGGGAACTCACGCCAGCATAGACCGGCGGCGCGTCAGATGAAATCTTTACCCGCTGGCCTCTTTATCTCCCGCGTAAAACGCCGCGGCCTCACTGAACATGCGCCAGCAAATCCTTTATGTCCTCCAGTTGCTCCAGCGCCCGGCCGGTTCCGATCGCGACACAACGCAACGGGTCCTCCGGCGTGATATATTTGACCCCGGTATCCCTGGAGAGCCTGGTACTTATCTTGTCGAGCAGTGCGCCGCCGCCGGTGAGATAAATGCCGTCCTCATAGATGTCGGCAGCAAGCTCCGGCTCAATTTGTTCCAGCGCGATCTTGATGCCATCGGCGACGCGCGCCAGCGGCCTGGCCAAAGCCTCGGCAATATCCGGCGGCCCGAGAGTGATCTGGTTCGGCCGGCCTTTTTTCAGATCGCGTCCCTTGATGTGAATCTCGATGACCTTGCCATTGGCTCTGGCAATCGCCGTCCCCGCTTCGATCTTGATCCTTTCCGCGCTCGTCTGCCCGATAAGCAGATTATGCGTGTGGCGGATATAATTTATGATCGCATCATCGAATGCATTCCCCGCCGTCCTGATCGAACGTGAATAAATAATGCCGCCAAGAGACATGACGGCAATGTCCGTGGTTCCGCCCCCGATATCGACGACCATCGCCCCGCGCGGCGCGGAAACCGGCAGACCGACGCCAATCGCCGCGGCAACGGGCTCCTGAATGAGATAAATCTTGCGGGCGCCGGCGGACAGCGCAGCCTCCTGCACCGCGCGGCGTTCCACGGGCGTCGCATCGGCAGGCACGCAAATCATGATTCTCGGGCTGATGAGGGTTTTGCGGTTATGGACGCGGCGGATGAAATACTTGATCATTTCCTCGGCGGCCACGAAGTCGGCGATAACGCCGTCCCGCATGGGCTGTACGCATTCGACCGAATCGGGCGTCCGGCCAAGCATGGCCTTGGCTTCCTGGCCGACGGCTATGACCTTCTGCGTGCCCTGCTCGTTACCGAAAGCGACAACCGAAGGCTCTTCCAGAACAATGCCCCGGCCCGGCACATAGACCAGCGTATTCGCCGTACCAAGATCGATGGCCATATCATTGGATATGACTCCGACGAGACCAGAAAACATCGGGAACCGCCTCTACCGTTACGCAACGCCACAAACGAGCAGCCTTGGAACCCTCTCCGCACGCGCGCCAGCACGGCCAGTCCCAGGCTCGAAAGCTCATCAAGAACAATTGGCATCTTGATGCATTTTCCTGGCCCGGGCAATGGAACAGCGCCAGTTTTCGTCTCTAATGTGCCTGTTATGGATAACGTTCGCCCGCCCGCGCCGCCATCGCGTGTTACGCCGGCGTATCAGCAGCCGCGGCTAGGGCGCCGAACCCCAAAGGAAAACGGCCGGGATATGCATCCCGGCCGTTCACGACCCCGCCGCAACGGAGCCGGTAATTTTTTTTAAAATTTCAGGAGGCCAGCATACTGCCGGGCGCCGTCTTTTCGCGTTTCACCTGCAATTTATTGAGCGCGCTGACATAGGCGCGCGCCGAAGCGACCATCGTGTCGGTATCGGCGCCGCGGCCCGTAACCGTCTTTCCCGCCTCCTCCAGCCGCACACTCACCTCGGCCTGGGCGTCGGTCCCTTCGGTCACCGCGTGCACCTGATAAAGCGGCAGGCGCGCCTCGTGCGGCACGATCGACTTGATGGCGTTGAAGATGGCATCGACAGGACCATCGCCGGAGGCTTCGCGCGTATGGTGCGTGCCCTCCACATCCAGCGTAATCGTCGCCTTCTGCGGCCCGCCGGTCCCGGCAATGACCGTCAATGCGACGACCTTGATATGGTCATCGGCGCTCGCCATCTCGTCATCGACGAGAGCTTCGATGTCCTCGTCATAGACATGCTTCTTTTTGTCCGCCAGGTCCTTGAACCGGACAAAGGCATCCTCGAGCGCGTTCTTGCCCAGTTCATAGCCCATTTCACTGAGCTTCTCGCGGAAGGCATGACGCCCCGAATGCTTGCCCATGACCAGAGAGGACTCTTTCAGGCCGATGCTTTCCGGCGTCATGATCTCATAGGTCTGGGTATTCTTCAGCATGCCGTCCTGGTGGATGCCGGCCTCATGGGCAAATGCATTCTTGCCGACGATCGCCTTGTTGTACTGGACGGGAAACGCCGTCACGCCGGACACCAGCTTGGAGGCGCGGGTGATCATTTCGGCATTGATTCCGGTCCAGTTGGGGATTGCGTCGCTGCGCACATTCATGGCCATGACGACTTCCTCGAGCGCGGCGTTTCCGGCGCGTTCGCCCAGACCATTGATGGTGCACTCGATCTGCCGCGCGCCGGCCCGCACGCCGGCCAGTGAATTGGCGACCGCCAATCCCAGATCGTTATGGCAATGGGTCGAGAAAACCACATCCCCCGCGCCCGGCACCTTCTCAATCAGCATGGCGATCAGATCGTAATATTCATCCGGTACGGTGTAGCCGACCGTATCGGGAATATTGATGGTGGTGGCGCCCGCCTTGATCGCCGCCTCGACGCAGCGGCACAGAAAATCATGCTCCGTGCGCGTCGCATCCTCGGCCGACCACTCCACATCGTCGGTATAGCCGCGCGCGTGCCGCACGCTTGCGCTCACCGCGTCGAGCACCGCGCCGGGCTCCATCTGGAGCTTGTATTTCATATGCACCGGGCTGGTGGAAATAAAGGTATGGATGCGCGGCCGCCTGGCGTGCTTTACCGCGTCGCCGGCGCGGTCGATGTCCTTGTTCCCGGCCCGCGCGAGGCCCGCGATCACCGCATTCTTCGCAATCTTGGCAATCTCCGAGACAGCTTCAAAATCGCCGTTGGAGGCGATCGGAAATCCCGCCTCGATAATGTCCACGCCCATCTGGTCGAGCAATTCGGCGATCTGGAGTTTTTCCCCCAGGGTCATCGATGCGCCGGGAGACTGCTCCCCATCGCGCAAGGTGGTGTCAAAGATCACAACGCGATCGGCGTCATTGCGCCGGGTCCGCGATTTATTCGATTTCTCTTTTGAAGTCATTGTTCCGGTCCTGAAATGCCGCTCGCCCGTTTTATGGCGGATTCGAGGGGCGGTTATCGGTTCAGCTTTTTGAAGATGACATCCCCTGAAATCCCGCCCCGCGCATCTTGCGGGACTGCCGGAAATCAGGGGCCGATAAGGAGGAGAAGCTGGCCGACAAGGAGGCCGGTAACGAGAAGCAGATACCCAGCCGACATTCCCGCCTCGCTCGAGCGGTCCTGTTTGGCGGCTTTCGCCACAAGCAGCTGCCGGCGGGGCCGGTATGACTTGTGCTGTCTCATCTCACTCACACACCCGAAATCACGGGATACAGCGTGCTGGACCGATGGAAAAAGTAGAGCATCCGATCCTTAACGCCCGATTAACCAAGGGCACCGTTCCCGAAACCTAGTGCGCAAGGGCCGCGAGCGCAAGCACCCTGAAGGCTGCGCGGCAGCGGCCGCGGACCCTCAAAGCGTGCCCTTCATCATCGGCACCGCATGCCCGCCGATGCGCACCTTGGCCAGTTTGCCGCCCTCGATCTCAAGCTCCTGAAAGATCTTGCTCGGGCGGCCCATCTCATATCCCTGCTCGATGATCCCCTGATAGAGGCCCTCCGGCAGCGCGTCGAATTTATTGACGACCCCGGCGAAAGCGGCCGCCGCGGCCCCGGTTGCCGGATCCTCGGGAACGCCCATGACGGGCGCGAACATTCGCGCATGGAAGGCCGCATCCTGGTGCACTGTCTGGCGGCAGTATACGAACGCATTGGGGTGGTCATGGTCACCGAAAGCCTCGCGCCAATGCTGAAGCTGGGGCGCGGCGCGGCCGATCACATCGAGGTCTCTCACGGGCACGAAGGAAAAAGGCACGCCCGACGAGAAGCCGGTTGCCACATGATCTTCAAAACCGATGTCGCCCGGAGCCAGACCCAGCGCCGCCGCCAGCCTGTCATTGGGGGCGGCCTGGCCCGCCTCTTCGGGCAGGACGGGCACATCGAACTGAGCGTAAGGCGCATCCCCGGGGCGCAAACGCACACCCACGCGCACCGGCCCGACGCCTTCTTCAAGCACGATAATGGCGTCTTCCTCGCGTTCGGGATTACCGCCCATCTTCTCCATCGCCAGCAGGATCGCGGTGCCCACGGTCGGGTGACCGGCAAAAGGCAGCTCGCGCCCCGGGGTGAAAATACGCACCCTTGCACTGTGAGCGTCATTTTCCGGCGGAAAAACAAACACGGTTTCCGACAGATTGAACTCGCGCGCGATGCGCTGCATGTCCTCACCCTCAAGCCCCGCCGCGTCCGGCAAGACAGCAAGCGGATTACCGGTTAGCCGTGTATCGGTGAAAACGTCGAAGGTATGGAATATGCGCGTCATGAGGCCCTCCCCGCGATGCGCGAGCTTACTTGACCCGCGCGTCCATACAACCGGATTCCAACAAGTAAGTATCGGTTCCCGCGCTGCGCCTAGAGCGGTTCCGTCTCTGACGGAATCGCTCCGGATTTTTTCGCTCACGACCTATCCGCGCTTCGCGCGGGTCTGCGCGGGCGCGGCGCACTAAGCGCCGGGCCGCAGTCGCGGCCTTACCGTTTCCGTTAAGAACAGAAACGGCCTAGCGCGCGGTATTCCAGAGCTTGACCGCGCCGGAATACAGCGCCCCGCCCACGACGCAAGGGACGGCAATACCGGGAAAACCCGAAGCGCTGGCGACGACGCATCCCGTGGCAATCGCCACCGATCCGGCATATGTGCTGCGCGTCCATTCCGCGTCGCCGGGATGCTTGGCCTTTACCTTGTCAATCGCCGCCTTCGCATCTGTACGCACACGTTCAGCTTCAAAGGTTTCAGCCGCGGCAATGACTTCTTTCAGCGGTTCGACCACCTCGGGGGGCTGATAGGCAAGTTCCATTTTGTAGAGGGAGATCAGACCCCGGTCCCGCTCGGCATTGGCCGTCAGCGTCCATTTCGCCATGTGGCCGGCCGTGATCTTCCTCACCGCGTCCTGGCCTTCTTCATCGCTGAAGGCGGCACGCAGCTTGGCCCAGGAGAATTTGTCGGTGCCGCGAATGTCGTTCGACCATGGCAGGGCGGCGATAATCCGCAGCACCGGCCCATGATATCCGGTCGCCGCATAATATCCCCAAAGCGCATCCAGCACGCCGGCGCCGCCGGCAATGTCCAGTTCGTCAAGCGTCTTGGCCTTGCCCGAAATAAAATCGTCGATGAGCGGCTTGCGCAGCGGCATGCGCTTTTCAAACTTTGACAGCAGCATCGGCCATTCCGGCAGTCCCGAATAGGCAATCGCGGTGATGATGACGGCCTGCTCCTTGGCGGGCATGGGAAACATTTTCGTAATGAGCTTTTCGGCCCTGGGCTGATTCGAGCCCAGCACACCCGCTATGAACCCGATCAGGAGCCCGGCCTTGTCCGGCGACTTCAGCAGGCCAAGCTCACGCATGGCATGCACGGCTTTGGGCACGGCAGCGGGTTGCGGCTTTGTGCGGTAATCATTGATCCATTGCAGGAGGCGGTCCGGTGACGAGAACCGGGCTTCGAGCGCCTGCGCGGGCGCGGGCGCAGAGAGGGCCAATATCACAATCGCAAACACAGCGGTGGCCAAGGAACGCATAACAACCTCCTCGCACACCCCCCAAACACCCCGGAATACCGGGACAACGCTCTGCCTTCACTTGATATTTTCCGAGCTTTTGATTGAGGCAGTTAACGTTGCGGTATGGCTATAGAAGCCTGATGTTGATGTCAATTTGGTGGCGATGGCACCCGTGCAATATGGTTAACAAAGGCGGCCTGCCACATTCACGCCGCCTAATCACCCAGATTTCGGCATTCGCCGACCAAGTTTGCGCACTAGCGTCTGTTTGCCGAGCGGCTTCGGCAATAACAGGTATTGCTGCGCCGCTCAGAAAACTCATGTTCAGTGGAGTTTGAAAATGACGGGGAAAGCAATGCGAAAGCTAGCCATTCTGGGAACTGCGGCAATACTCGCGCTTGGGGCACCAGCAATATCAAATGCAGCGGATCTGGGCGGCAAGGCACATGTGCCCGTGCCGGAGCCCATCGCTAGTGCGCCAGCCACCTGGGCCGGAACCTATCTCGGCGGCCATCTCGGTGGTGCGGTCGATGGAGACAGCGATGTCCTTGGCGGCGCTCAACTGGGGTACAACTGGCAGAACGGCGGTCTTGTCTATGGCGCCGAAGGCGACATCAGTTTCGGCGATGACACCGTCGGCACAATTCGCGGCCGTCTGGGCCTGGCCAACCAGTCGTGGCTGTTTTTCGGGACGGCCGGCCTTGCCATCGACGAAAACGACGAGGGCCTCGTTGCCGGTGGCGGGCTTGAATACAAGGTGGCCGACAACACCAGCCTGGGCGTCGAGGCGCTGTATTACGACCTGGACGACAGCTTCACCGTCATACGCGGCCGGTTGAACTGGCACTTTGGCGGAGGGCGTTACTAAAGCTTGCACCTGCTTTACGGGTGGGGCATCCGAGTACGGGCAAGGCGCGGGAAGTTTCTTCCCGCGCCTTTTTTTATCCGATCCGCAGCCAGTCGGATTTCGATCTAGTGCGTATCACCGATAAGTGGGAACCGGTTATCGGAGAAATGATACGCATAAACAAAAAGTTAGATCGCGGTTTTGATTCCATCAAAACATGAAGCGATCTAGTTCTTGTTCTTGTCGACCAGCGCGCCTTCGGCGATCCACGGCATCATGGCGCGGAGCTTTGCACCGGTTTCCTCCATTGCATGGGCGTCGCAGGCCGCACGCATGGCCTTGAACGAGGTCTGGTTGACCTTGTTCTCCAGCATCCAGTCGCGGGTGAAAC
>BDTT01000109.1 GCA_002897995.1 bacterium BMS3Bbin10
CAAGCTTTGCGGTGGCGCGCGTAAGTTTGGCGGCCTGCGCCTCTTCCAGAGTGTCGTCGGGCGAGCGGTAAAAGGCGCAGCTGTAGTTCAGGTCGTCGTCGAGAAACAGCTCATAGAGTCCGGTGGACAAATCATAATGATGGCGCGCCTGGCGTTTGGCGTTATCGACATCGTTCATCTGCTGACGCCGCCGCATGGCGCGCCAGCCGCGCCGCAACACCCCTTGCACCTTATGGCTGGCGAGCGGACCGCGATTAATGGAAAAGAGGGTAAGAAAGTCGTAGCAGGCCGACCCTTGCTCGAATGTCAGGGCGCCATCCATATAGGCTTCGGCCGCCTGAAGCTCGGGATTGAGGAACAGCTTCCAGCGCAAACTTTTGTCATGGAGCCGCATATGGACGTCCGGACCGTCTTTGCCGCTGCCGAACACATGGGAGGAACCGTCCACGTCGACGACAGTGAGACGGCCCTTCTTCACAAATGTCTTAAGCAGATTACTCAGTGGCCACATGCGGCGATTGTCCCCAATGATCCTGCATACCACCGGGGTCACCGGTCTGTAGCCTTAACTTTTGTTCCCGAAGGAGAGAACATAGCGATATCCGCCGCTCTACGGCCACCCCAAAATATCTTCGGCGGACATGCCTGGAGTTGCTATCGCGCACGCACGCTATTTGCCGCAGCAAGAATGGCTTCTGCGTTCAGTCCATGATGGGCGTAGAGTTCACCGAGTGAGCCCGACTGGCCGAAATGCTCCACGCCAAGAGCGCGCAGTTTGTGACCCCGCACCGCGCCGAGCCAGGACAGCGTTTCGGGGTGGCCGTCAATCAGCGTGACGACACCGGCGTCGCGTGAGGCCTGGCGAAGCAAATCCTCCACATGGCACGAGACGTCCCGCTCGCCCCGTTCGCGCGCACGGCTGGCGGCATGCCATCCGGCGGACAGCCGGTCGGCGGATGTGATGGCCAGCACGCCGAGCCCACGGTATTTCTCAGCCAGCAGCCCGGCCGCCTGAATGGCTTCAGGCGCTACGGCGCCGGTATAGGCAAGGACAAGGTTTGCCCCCGGGTCCGGCGCGCGCAGCCAATACCCGCCCTGAATGATTGCCTCTTCCAGCTCCGGCGTCATGGCGCGTGCGGGCTGCTCAACCGGCCGCGTGGAGAGGCGCATATAAACAGACCCCCCCCTCTCATCGCGCAGCCAGCCTGACGGGACTGTATCTTCGGCCCCCTCGCCACCGTCCTTCTGCACATAATCGAACGACCACTGCATGATGACCGCGAGCTCATCGAGGAAAGCCGGCTCGAAGGCCGCCAGACCGTCCTGCGCCATGCCGATGAGCGGCGTGCCGACAGACTGGTGGGCGCCGCCTTCCGGCGCCAGCGTGATCCCGCTCGGGGTCGCGACGAGGATAAATCTTGCGTCCTGGTAGCAGGCATAATTGAGCGCATCGAGGCCGCGCTGTATGAACGGGTCATACAACGTGCCAATGGGTATAAGCCGCTCGCCGAAGAGCGAATGGGACAGGCCGGCAGCCGCCAGCAGGAGGAACAGATTGTTCTCCGCGATGCCGAGTTCGATATGCTGGCCCATGGGCCCCTTTTCCCAGCGCTGCGGACTCATGAGGCCGCGATCCCTGAAGATGTCGGACTGCGCTTCGCGCGCGAACAGCCCGCGCTGGTTGACCCACGGTCCCAGATTGGTCGACACGGTCACATCGGGGGAGGTCGTAACGATCCGCTTTGCGAGTTCGCTGTCGCTCCGGCTGATATCAGCGAGAATGCGGCCGAAACCCTCCTGCGTGGAGGCGGGGCCCGCCGCCTTCGGCAATTCGATCTTCCCGGCCGGCACGCGCCTTCCATGCAGCCGCCGCGTGCCCTTGGCGACAAACGGCGCCTCATCCAGAAACGCCCTGAGCATGTCCGCCTCATGGTCCGTCCCGGCGAACTTGTCCCATTCCTGTCCGGGCGCAATTCCATTTGCGTCGCGAAAGGCCTCCATCTGGGCCGCGTTCATCAGCCCCGCATGATTGTCCTTGTGCCCCTGAAACGGCAGGCCGAGACCCTTGATGGTGTAGGCAATGAAGCAAACAGGCTTGTCGCTGGGCGCATTGTCAAAGGCGTTTACAAGACTTGGGAGGTCGTGCCCGCCGAGGTTGGTCATCAGCGCCGCCAGTTCATCATCGCTATGGCGCGCAATCAGCGCCAGCGTCTCGCTCTCACCCGGCAGATCGGCTTCCAGCTGCCCGCGCCACGCGGCGCCTCCCTGAAAGGCCAGCGCGGAGTAAAGCGTGTTCGGGCAGGAATCAATCCACTGCCGCAGACGCTCGCCGCCGGGTTCGGTAAAGGCCGCCTGCAGCGCATGACCGTATTTTAGGGTGACAACTTCCCAGCCCATGGTTTCGAACAGGCCGGCCAGTTTGGCGAACAGCCGGTCATTCACCACCGCGTCGAGGCTCTGCCGGTTATAGTCGATGACCCACCAGCAATTGCGTATTTCGTGCTTCCAGCACTCCAGCAGGCACTCATAGATGTTGCCTTCATCCAGCTCCGCATCCCCCACGACGGCAACCATGCGCCCTTGCGGCCAGTCCAGCCCCATCCCCTTGGCGCGGAGGTAATCCTGGATCAGGCTGGCGAAAGCGGTCATCGCGGCGCCGAGACCCACCGACCCGGTCGAGAAATCGACGTCGTCGCCGTCCTTGGTACGCGACGGATAGGACTGCGCGCCCCCAAATGCCCGGAATTTCTTCAGTTTTTCGAGCGGCTGATTGCCGAACAGATACTGGATCGCGTGGAAAATCGGGCTGGCGTGAGGCTTCACCGCAACCCTGTCCTGCGGCCGCAAGGCGTGGCAGTAGAGCGCCGTCATGATGCTCGCGCAGGATGCCGAAGACGCCTGATGCCCGCCCACCTTCAGCCCGTCGCCGCTGTCGCGCAGGTGATTGGCGTTGTGGATCATCCAGGTGGAGAGCCACAGGATCTTGCGCTCGATATCGCGCAGGAGCGCGAGTTTCCCGCGCGAGAGACTCTCTGGATTTTCATCGATGGCGGCGGGCTGTGCACTCATCGTCCGGCCTCATTGTTTCCCGAAGGAGCTTTGTCCTCAAAAGGAGGGCCTGGCCTTGGCCCGGCCCCATGACTCCGTCCATATTAGGCGCTTTGGGATGGCCTTTTCCTGCAAAATGCGCTAATTCAACAATCAAATTTAGTGTTTTTCACTAATATTTTTGGAAAAAATAATGACAAACGCCAAATTTGAACTGGACCGGATAGATCGTCACCTGTTGAGCGTGCTGCAGGAGAATGGCCGTCTGCCCGTGACCGATCTGGCGGAGAAAGTGGGGCTGACCGCCAGCCCCTGCCTGCGCCGGCTGAAGATTCTGGAGCAGGCCGGGATCATCCGCGGTTACGGCGCTCACCTGGACCAGAAAAAAGTCGGTCTCCCGGTCAGTGTGTTCGTCTCCGTCAAGCTGGAAATGCAGCGCGAGGCGGCGCTGGAGCGCTTCGAAGCGGCCATTCGCGACTGCCGCGAAGTCGTGGAGTGCTACCTGATGACGGGCCCCCGGGACTATCTGCTGCGCGTCGTCGCGCAGGATCTGGAGGCTTATGAGCGCTTCTTAAAGGAAACGCTGACCCGCATCGATGGCGTCGCCAGCATCGAGTCGAGTTTTGCCCTGACGCAGGTGAAATATTCCAACGCGCTGCCCATCGCCGAAACCGCCTAGGCCCCTCCTCTTGCGTGGCCAACACAATCCGGTAGAACCCATTTGTGCATTTCAAACACACCGGCAGACAGGGGCTATCGCAATGAGCAAAGTGGCGTGGATCGGGCTTGGGGTCATGGGCTATCCCATGGCGGGATTTATTCGCGAGAAAGGCGGGCACGATCTGACGGTCTATAACCGCACCGCCGCCAAAGCGAAGAAGTGGGTGGACCGGTATGGCGGGGAAACCGCGGCAACGCCGGCGGACGCCGCAAGGGACGCCGATTTCGTCTTTATCTGCGTTGGCAATGACACTGACTTGCGGGAAGTAACTCTGGGGCCGGATGGCGCTTTCGGCGCGCTCAGGAATGGGGCGATTGTCATCGACAACACCACCGCCTCGGCGGACATCGCGCGCGAGCTCTATTCGGCCGCCAGCGACAAGGGCGCCGGCTTTCTCGACGCGCCGGTCTCGGGCGGCCAGGCGGGCGCGGAAAATGGCGTGCTCACCGTCATGATCGGCGGTGACGCGGACATATTCGCCAGGGCGGAACCGCTCATCGGATGTTACGCCCGCGCTGCAAATCTGATTGGCCCCGCCGGATCGGGACAACTGACCAAAATGGTCAACCAGATCTGCATTGCGGGCCTCGTTCAGGGACTCTCGGAAGGGTTGCATTTCGCCAAGACCGCGGGCCTCGACGTCGGAAAAGTTATCGACACGATCTCCAAGGGCGCGGCGCAATCCTGGCAGATGGAGAACCGCTGGGAGACCATGATCAACAATGAATTCGACCATGGCTTCGCCGTGGACTGGATGCGCAAGGACCTTTCCATCTGCCTGGGCGAATCCCGGCGCAATGGCGCAAGCCTTCCCGTCACCGCGCTGGTCGAGCAATATTATTCGCAAATCCAGCGCGCCGGGGGCAATCGCTGGGATTCGTCAAGCCTGATCACCCTGCTTGAGCGTGACTAGAACATAATCCATCAGGATTTGGCGGAGATTTTCTCGGCATATTCCAGCGGGAGTTCGGTGGTGAACTTGATCTGCTCCATGGCGAAGCTGGAACTCACATCGCTCAACTCAATGCTGGAAATGAGCTTTTTGT
>BDTT01000110.1 GCA_002897995.1 bacterium BMS3Bbin10
AGCCCGCCAGTCTGGATTTGCGCCTGGGAAAGGAAGCCTACCGGGTGCGCGCGAGCTTTCTGCCCGGCCCCGGCGTCCGCGTCGCGGACAAGCTGGATGCCCATGCGCTTCATGGGTTCGAACTGGGCGGCAGCGCCGTGCTGGAGACCGGATGCGTCTATATCGTGCCGCTGCTGGAGGGGCTGGCGCTGCCGGAGCGCCTCGTGGGGGTTTGCAATCCGAAAAGTTCAACCGGCAGGCTCGATGTTTTCACCCGTGTCATCTCCGACGGCGCGCGGGCCTTCGATCAGATTGAAGCGGGTTATGAAGGCCCGCTTTATGCCGAGATCTGCGCGCAGACCTTTCCTGTTGTCGTGCGCACGGGGTCGCGGCTTTCTCAGATCAGGTTCCGCGAAGGGGACGCCGCGCTCGGCGATGCCGCGCTCGCCGAGCTGCATCGCGAGCAGCCTCTGGTGCGGGGCGGGGAAGCCGACATTGCCGAAGGCATCGCCCTTTCGGTGGATTTGAAGGGCGATGAAAAAACCGGCCTCATCGGCTATCGCGCCAAGCGCCATACCGGGCTCGTCGATGTCGATGTGTCCGGGGCGCTGGAAATTCTCGATTACTGGGAGCCCATATACAGCCGGGGCGAGAGCCACCTGATCCTCGACCCCGACCAGTTCTACATTCTCTCTTCCAAGGAGGCGGTCACCATTCCCCCGACCCATGCCGCCGAGATGGTCCCGTTCAATCCGCTGGTGGGCGAGTTCCGCGTCCACTATGCCGGGTTCTTCGATCCCGGTTTTGGTTATGCGCAGGCGGGCGGGGCCGGCGCGAGGGCGGTTCTTGAGGTGCGCTCCCACAAGGTGCCCTTCATCCTTGAGGACGGGCAGATCATCGGCCGGCTTATTTACGAACCTCTCACCGAGCCGCCCGAGCAGGTCTACGGGCAGGACATCGGCTCGCATTATCAGGCCCAGGGCCTGAAACTGTCGAAGCATTTCAAGTGAGGTCCGGCGGCAATTGGCGTTGACCGATCCGCACATCCTTCGAGACGGCGCTGACGCGCCTCCTCAGGATGAGGGTTGAGGAAATTGCGAATCCCCGCCTCATCCTGAGGAGCGGCGGAGCCGCGTCTCGAAGGATGTGCGGATCGGGCCAACCCAACGAACTTTCGTATAACGCCGGCTGATCCAGATCAAGGCGCGCGCCATGCCCGCGCGCCATGGTTGCCTCCGCATGATGCTTTGGAAGGGAGGTTCCATGACGGAAGGCGAGATGCTTTATCTGGGCCTGGTGATCGGCGCGGCCACATTATTCGCGGCGGTGCTGGGCTATGTCGTCGCGCGGCAGGAATAGGCCGGCCTGGTGCGTATCACCGATAAGCATGTCCCCGCGAAGGCGGGGATGGGAACCGGTTATCGGAGAAATGATACGCATGAACAAAAGCCGAGATCGCGGTTTTGATTCCATCAAAACATGAAGCGGTCTAGCCCGAACAGCTTCCCCCCCCGAGCACGCAGAATTTGGCGCAGTGGGGGTGGCAGAGTTTGACCGCGCCCCCCGCAAACATGTGGCCTTCGGTTTTTGCCGCGGCGCTTAGGCTCGCGCCCATGTCGAAGGCCCCGTCATAAGGCAAAAGCGTGCAGGGCAGCACGGTGGGCCTTGCATCGCCCTTGCGTTTCACCACCATGCGGCTGGTGGCGCACATGATGTCGGAAGGGGTCACGCCGAGAATGCCCCAGCAGGCGGCGGAGATCTCGGGCACGTCCGCGGCCTCGTCCATCTCGGGAAACAGCGCAAGCGCCATCGGGTCGCGCGCATCGACGCGCCAGCCGTGCTTCGCGATCAGCGCCGCGTAGCCGTCGCGGGCTTTCCCCTCATCCTCGCCCCAGCAGGTGCGCCCGGCAATGGCGATCTGGAAGCCGTTCGCCGACAGCCAGTCGAGGCCTTCCAGCGTGCGCGCCCATGTGCCGGCCCCGCGTTCCTTTTCGTGAAGTTCCTGGCTGTAGTGATCGAGGCTGACGCGCAGGGTAAGTTTTTCCCGATGATCGCGCACCAGCTCCAGCAGCCCCGCCTTGACGCGCCTGCGCTGCATCGGGGCCATGGCGTTGGTGAGAATCAGCACGTTAAACCCGCGCGCCAGCGCATCGCCGGCCATGTCCGGCATGTCCTGGTTCATGAAGGGCTCGCCGCCGGTGAAGCCGATCTCGCGGGTGGCGAGCCCGAGGGCGGAAATTTCATCGAGGAAGACGCCGACCTCGCCCGCCGTCATATAGACCAGCCGGTCATTGACGGGGCTCGACGCGATGTAGCAGTTGGCGCATTCAATATTGCACAGCGTACCGGTGTTGAACCACAGGGTTTCCAGGGCCTCGAGCGCCACGCGCGCGCGCGGCTGCCCGTTCGCGGTCATATCGGGGTCGGCGAATTTTGCGCGGGCCTTGACGCGCGCATCGCCCCTGTGTTCCAGAGCCACATCGCTCATGACGGAAATTTTTCCTCGATTCAAAAAGTTGCGGACCCTAACATGCGCGAGGCAGACGTGAAATCACAATCCCTTGGGGGTGATTGAAAAATTGCGGGTGTAGCTCAGTGGTAGAGCACGAGCTTCCCAAGCTCGGTGTCGAGGGTTCGATTCCCTTCACCCGCTCCATTTCCATGCGCGGCAAACAATTTGCGCCGCGCCTTGGGGGGATGAACCTTTGACCAGTGACAGCCTTCGCGCCGACCTCACCGACCGCGCCAGCTTCAGGCACTGGACGCCGGTGACCATCCGGTTTTCGGACGAGGACAATCTCGGGCATGTGAACAATGTGGCCATCGCCGCCTATGTGGAGGCGAGCCGCACCATGCTGATCCATCGCTTTTTGCTGCGCGAAAAATATCCCGATCTCAACTATGCGCTGGTCCATGTGGACATCGATTATCTGGCCGAGTTCCACTATCCCGGCACCGTCGATGTCGGCGGGCGGGTCGAGCGGGTCGGCACGAAATCCTTCGCCACGGGCTACGGGCTGTTCGTTGGCGAGAAGTGTGTTGCGACGGCGCGCAGCGTGAATGTGTTTTTCGATACGGCGAAACGCAGCTCCGTCGCGCCCCCCGGCGACGTGCGCGCGCTGCTGGAAAACGCGAACGGCGCAGCGGCGTCTTAGGCCATGTACTCATGCATGATGTCCGGGCGGCGCCTCGAATTTCCGCTTCCGGAGCACTTCGCGGAAGTGCCGGCGGCCGATACCGGAGGCCTTCCGCCATGTGCGTCCAGTCTGTTGATCTGCGTCAAGGATGGAAACACGGAAACAGAGTAGCTCTTTGGAATGATCCGGGGCGTGCCGGTCGATCACTGTTATTCGCAAAATAATAACCGCTTAAGGGGGCTCCATCGGTAAACAGGAAACCTATAACCGCATCGCCCGGCTCTATGACATTATCGATCTGCCTTTCGAGCATGGCCGCTACAAGCCTTTGCGCCGGTTGCTGTTTGACGGACTGGGCGGCGACCTGCTCGACGCCGGGGTCGGCACCGGGCGTAATTTTCCTTTCTATCCGGACGGCTCCAGAGTGACCGGCATCGATCTCAGCCCGGCCATGCTCAAGCGCGCCCGGTGGCGCAAGGACAAGCTGGGCACGGCGGTCGTCTTGCGTGAAATGAATGTGACGGAGATGGATTTTGCCGATGACAGTTTCGACGGCGTCATCTCGACATTCCTTTTCTGCGTGCTCGACGCCGAACACCAGCAGCCCGCCCTTGAAGAACTTCGCCGGGTCTGCCGCCCCGGCGGCGCCATCCGCATTCTGGAATACACCATTTCGGAACAACCCCTGCAGCGCTTCATCATGAAACTGTGGGCGCCCTGGGTGCGCTTTGCCTACGGCGCCGAGTTCGACCGCCACACGGAGCAGTATCTCGAAGCCGCCGGACTGGAGCTGGTGGAAAAGAAGTTCCTCTATAAGGACGTCATCAAACTTTTGACGGTGCGGCCGGGAAGTTCCTGACCGGCCACGGCTGTTTATAAGACTGCACCCTAGATCAGAATACCGTCTTCATGGGCCGGGTTGGGCATCTCGCGCCGTGCTCTGCGCCGTGCGCTGGCGGCGAGGAGCGCGGGGCGCGGGCGTCTTTTGGAAATGGCCGGTTTCTTCCGGCTGCGCTGCGGGCCCACATAGTCGTTGGTGATGATGAAGGGCTGGGGTTTGGCGATCAGCGCATGAATGCGGTGATACAGGTCCTTGGCCGCGATCGGCTTGGCCAGCATGGCGTTGATGCCGGCATCGAGGACCCTCATGACCTTGTGATGGTCCGGCATGCCGGTAATCAGCAGGATCGGCACCATGCGGTTGCAGCAGTCCTCGTCAAAGCGGATATGTTTGGCGAAATCCGCGCCATCGAGTTCGCCGAGAAAGAAATCGAGGATGACCACGTCAAAGCGCGCGCCATAGATGTGCTCAATGGCCCCGGGCACATCATGGGCATAGCGGACATGCCGCACGCCGAAGCCGCGCAGCATCTCTCCCAGCAACCGGCGCATAAGCTCATGGTTCTCGACGACGAGAATGCGGAGCCCGGAGAAGTCGACATTTGTTTTATACATGGCAGAGACGCGCCTTATACCAGGTTGCGCTGACGGCCAGCGGTGCTTGAGGCAAAAAGGACCATTATCTCAATGGCTTGCCCATTCGGCTATGAGTTAAGGTCAGCGCAACCGCGCCTTACTTGTGTCCCTTCCAGCCTGCCGCATGATGGTTAAAAAATCGCTAGGATACGTCCGGCGCGGCCGCCTTTTCAAATGCGTTATGGGCCTGTTTTACGGCCGCCGGGTTCCGGTCGGTTGAATAGTAATTCCCCAGCACAAGCCCATCCATGTCCGTGCGCAAAAAGCAGGAGATCGCTTCTTCGGGGCGCGCGACAATCGGCTCCTGGCGGTTAAAGCTGGTATTCAGAAGGACCGGAACGCCGGTGCGCTCCTTGAAGGCTTCGATGACGCCGTAATAGCGCGGGTTGGCGGTGCGCTCCACGGTCTGGAACCTCCCCGTTCCGTCGACATGGACGGCGGCGGGAATGAGTTTCGCCTTTTCTTTTCTGACCCGCGGCGCGATCGTCATATAGGGGTCGGCCTGATCGATTTCGAAATATTCCGAGGCATGTTCGATCAGCACGGCGGGCGCGAAAGGGCGGAAGGGTTCGCGGTGTTTGACACGGGCATTGATGATGTCCTTCATCTCCGCGCGGCGGGGGTCCGCCAAAATCGACCGGTTGCCGAGCGCCCGCGCACCCATTTCAAATCTGTCCTGGAACCAGCCGATGATTTTCCCATCCGCCAGATCGCCGGCCACCGTTGCGAGCAGCTCCCCTTCCTCCAGCCTCTTATAGGTAAGCCCTGCCGCTTTCAGCGCCGCGACGATTTCCTCATCACTGTAGCCGACCCCGTAAAAGGGATGGGTAAGCTCGAACGATCGCGGATTCCTCAGTGTCTGATGATGGTGCCACAGCGCGCTCCCCAGCGGGACGCCGGTATCGGATGCGCAGGGCGGCACCCAGATTTCCTCCACATCGGTGTGTTCTAGGATCTTGGAATTGGCGACGCAGTTCATGGCCACGCCGCCCACCAGGCAGAGCTTGCGCGCATCGTGCTGTTTGCAGATCGCGCGCACAATATGAAGGATCGTTTCCTCGGTCACCGCCTGCAGGGCGAACGCCAGGTCCCTGTGCCGCTGGGTCAGCTCGCCCCGGAAGGGATTGGGGGGGCCGAAAACCTCCTGGAATTTGCGTGTGAACGGCCGGTTCTGGCCGTAGAGATGGTGGCAGAAATAGTCCCGGTTCAGGGCGTATTCGCCATCATCGCGAAGATGCACCAGGTCGCGGAAACGCTCCACATAGGTTGGCTCGCCATAGGCGGCGAGCCCCATGACCTTGCCTTCGTCGCCAAAGCTGGCGAAGCCCAGATACTGCGAAACAAAGGTATATAAAATGCCCAGCGAGTCGGTGAGCTGGTTTTTCCGGACGAACCGCAGCTTGTCGCCGGCCCCTTCATAGACGCTGGTCGAGCAATTGTCGCCATAGCCATCCATGACCAGCACGGTCGCCTTATCGAAGGGCGAGACATAAAACGAGGCGGCGTGGGAGTTATGGTGGCCGCACTGGACGATATTCGGAACGCGCGCATTGTCGAAATGTTTGCGCAGGCCGGAGCGCAGGACAAAGTCCAGAAAAACGAAATAGCGCGGGATCACCCCCAGCGCATTCTGGCGCAGGAGATTGAAGCTCCGGGGAAAACCGCGCAGCAGCATCCATCGCATTTGCACGCGCATATCGTGAATGCGCCACGGCGTGGTGATTGCGTCGACATCGCCAAGGGTCAGGCCGCGCCGGTCAAAGGCCTCGAAAAGGGATTGGGCGGGAAATTCAAGCGTGCGCTTCTCCCGGTTGAGGCGCTCCTCCTCGATAACAATCTCGGGCACGCCGTCCTTGATGACCGCAATGCCAGCGTCGTGCGAAAGGCAGGAGATACCGAGAATACGCATGAATTTTTTTAGACCTGATCCCGGCAGCTGTACAACGCATCAAGTTAGTCTGTTTTGCATTTAATCTCCAGAGAGAATGAATGCCGGCGGGACGGGTGGCCCGGACTTTATCGCGAAGGCGTCATGCGGCTGACGCCATGCTCCGTCTTCTCCCAGTAAAACGGCCGGGTGATGAGTTGCAGCAGGGCGCGGTAGGCGGCCAGCGAAATGAGCAGCCAGTAGGCCGGCATGAAGAGGATATGCAGCGCGAGGCGCGCATTCCCCCGCCTGAGCGTGATGAGGCAAAGCGCCATGGAGGCGAGATACCCGACCGCCACATTGAACAGCGCCAGCAGCCAAACATGCAGTCCCAATACGCCCGAGGGGTCGAAGAAGGGCGTGCCCGTTGAGATTTTAAGCGCGATCAGCGCATAGAAAAGCGGATGCACGAGGGCGGAGAAAATCAGCCCGCCAACCATCACCTGAAAGCCGAGGAACCGGCCTGTTCCCAATTGCCGCCAGAGCTTCAGCGGCGCGCGCATATGGACAAAATAGGTTTGCATCCACCCCTTGAGCCAGCGGGTGCGCTGATACAGCCAGGGTTTGAAGCTGCAAGGCGCTTCCTCGCTGGTTTCGCAATCGAGCATGCGGCAGATATAGCCGTGGCGGTAGAGGCGCATGCCGAGATCGGCGTCCTCGGTCACGTTGAAGGCGTCCCAGGCGCCCAGCCATTTCAGCGCGGAGGCACGAAAATGGTTCGACGTGCCGCCCAGGGGAATCGGCAGGCCAAGGCGCTGGAGCGTCGGCAGGATGCCGGAAAACAGCGCCGCATATTCAATCGCAAACTGTTTGGTCAGCCAGTTCTCCGGCGCATTTTCAATGGTCAGCCGGGCCTGAACGCAGGCCAGGTTGGGCGGGCCGGAGGCGAATGCGTCCAGCGCCTTGCGCAACTGGCCCGGGTCCGGCTGGTCCTCCGCGTCATAGATCACGACAAAGTCGCCGCGGGCGAAATGCAGGGCGTAGTTGACCGCTTTGGGCTTGGTGCGCGGCTGGCGGTCGGGAACCACTATGAACTCGAAATTCGGCGGCAGCCCCAATGTTTCTGCGTAGGCCAGAGTGTCGGGGTCCACGCTTTCAAAGATGAGCTTGATGTCCAGCCTGGCGGCCGGATAGTCGAGGCGGGACAGCGCCTGCGTCAGTTGAGACAGCACCGCGCGTTCCTCGAAGAGCGGCACGAGGATCGTGTAAACCGGCAGATCGGCATCGGCGATCCGGGGGCGTTTGCGGCGCATCCACTCCATCGGCAGGGCGACGATGAGATTGATGCAGGCAATCAGGCGCAGCGCCACCACCAGCCCGAAAAACAAGGTGGCGATGGCGGCCAGCACAAGCAGGGTCGCGATGGGCGCCAGAAATCCGCTAATGCAGATGGCGGCGAAAATGAGCGCCAGGCCGTAACGTTGCGCCGGTATCAGCCCCTGCCCGGCGCTCTCGCCGGGAAAGCGGCGGGCAAGCCCGTGAATGGCATCGTCCATCGGTCTTTCCGCATGGGTGCGCCGGATGCGGGAGCGCGGGGCGCGCGGAGCGGGCTGCCGCGGGGCGGGTTCATGGGGTTCGCCGCCCCGCTGTTCGATAAACTCCGCCGCGCTGGTGCGAGCCTGCGCGCGCGAATAATCTTCCGGGCGGACCCAGCCGTTGGAAATCAGCACATCGCGCGGTGTGACATTCGAGCGGCGGGCGAGCCGGACCGCGCGTTCGAAGGTGGCCGCGTCGATCAGCGTGCCCTTGACGAACTCATACTCGCTGATCCGCCAGGGAGGCACCGTTTTCGCTGTTTGCCGCGCCTCAGCCGGTGTCTCACCCGCGCTTGCCGGTCTGCGCACTTCGATTGGCCCCCGCCGCCGCCTGCATCCAACCATCATATGCGGTCCGGCGAGTATTCAGCCCGGCCGCACCCAACCCGTTGCGAGTATTATCCTTCCTGGGGTGAGGATAATGCAAGAATTTCCGTATCATAGGCCCGCTAAACGTGTCGGAAAATCTTGTGATGTATAGTCAGCACCGGTTTATACTCTATTTCTTATATGTATTTTACACGTTATAGTTGTATTTCTTGTTTGCCTCAAATCAGGTGCAGCACCGGGAGCAGGACACTTGCGGCGGCCAGCGCGGCCACTATGATGCGCGGCTATGAAAAGAAGATTTCCGCTTCTGGCGCTGTGCGTTCTGCTCTCCGTTTCTCTCCTTGCGCCGTCATCGGGCGTCGGGCAGGAGCGCCCTGGCGAAAACGCGGGCGAGGCCGAACAAAGCGCCCTGCGCATTCCCAAGCCCGATCTGCAGGACCTTGAGCAGATCAGGTTCGTGACCGACAGCGACTACCCGCCGTTCAACTATCTGGACGAGGAGGGAGAACTGACCGGCTTCAACGTCGATCTCGCGCGCGCGCTGTGCGATGAGTTGTCGGTGGAATGCTCGGTGCGCGCGGTTCCGTGGAACCGGCTGCTGCCCGCGCTCGAGGAGGGCGAGGCCGACGCGGTCATCGCCTCGAACCGGATCAGCGAGGAAATCCTGCGGAAGGTGGATTTTACCGACAGCTATTATCATACGCCCGCCCGTTTCGTGGCGCTGAAGGCCAACCCGGTGGTGGAAATTACGCCCGAAAGCCTTACCGGCAAGAAGATCGGCGTCGTCGTCAAAACAGCTCACCAGGCCTATCTCAAGGACTTTTTCACCGGGTCCGCGGTGGTCAGTTACGATACCTCCGAGGAGGCGAAATCGGCCTTGCGCGAAGGTAAGGTCGATTTTCTGTTCGGCGACGGGGTGTCGCTCATGTTCTGGCTGAACGGAATATCATCGGATGGCTGCTGCGAGTTTCGCGGCGGACCCTTCACCGAGAGCAGATATTTCGGCGAGGGCATCGCCATCGCGATTCCCAAGGGCAACCGGAAGCTTCGCGATGCGCTGAATTATGGCCTGCATCTGGCGCGCAGCGGCGGGCGCATCGAGGAACTGCATCTGCGCTACTTCCCGCTCAGTTTTTTCTAGTGCGTATCACCGATAAGTGGGAACCGGTTATCGGAAAAACGATACGCATATACAAAAAGTTAGATTGCGGTTTCGATTCCATCGAAACATGAAGCGATCTAGTCCGCCTTTTTTGCGCTTCGGGCATGCGGCTTGCGCGTTTTCATGAATGGCAGCCGCAGGCTCCAGCCGAGCCTGGTCGGGCCATCGCTCTGGTAGTTCTTCAAACCAATGGTCATGTTGCGATGCCCGTCCCGGGGCTGGTCCGTATAGGTGCGGAACAGGCGGTCCCAGACCGACAGGCTGAAACCGTAATTCCTGTTGAACTCCTGCACATAAACCGAGTGATGCACCCGGTGCATGTCCGGAGTGACGACAAGCAGCCGCACAATCCGGTCCAGCCACAGGGGGAGGCGAATATTGGCGTGGTTGAACATGGCGCAGCCATTGAGCGTGACCTCGAACAGCACAACGGCCAGCGGCGGCGCGCCGAGCGCCAGAATCACGGCAATCTTCCACAGCATGGAGAGGGCGATCTCTATCGGATGGAAGCGGATGGCCGTCGTGACATCGAAATTCACATCCGTGTGGTGGACCTTGTGGAGTCTCCACAACAGGGGGATCTTGTGCGAGGCCACATGCTGGCCGTAGATCGCCATATCGAGGAGGATCATGGCTGCGGCAATTTCGAGCCAGTGCGGCCACTCGAGCTGGTTCGCCAGGCCCCAGCCCTGCGATTGCGCCCATACAGCCGCCGCAACGGCGGCGATGGGAACCGCCAGCATGGCCATCAGTCTCATGACGAGGCTGTCGATCCCCGCGATCATCAGATTCGTAAACCAGCGCGAGCCCTTGGACGGCCCGGTGTCGCGCCGCGGTATCGCCAGCTCCAGCAACGCCAGCGCCACGAATATGCCGAGGAAGGCGCCGAGCCGCAGCGGGGCTTCATCGATTGTGTTCAGAGTTCCCATGGGCCAAACCTATACAGCGGGAGCGGCCTTGAAAAAGCAGTTTTTTCGCGCAGCGGCGAACACTTGTTTGTGTACAGACCGTAACAAGCCAAGCGGGCCTGTCACAGCCATCGGCTTTCCCGCCGGCGAATCTGAAGGCGCCCGGGCCGATCATTCAGGCGATGGGTAGGGGCCGCCGGTAAAACGCTCATAGTCGCCGATCCCGCCGGCGAGCCATGTGCCGATATCGATGCGCAGCAATTCGCCCGGCAGCACCGCCTCATACTCGAATGCGCCGCCGTCGAAGCGAAAGTCCAGATAACCGGGCAGACGCTCGCCGCCGCCGCGGGCCTTTGCGTCGCTCAGGATCAGGAAGGATGTCGCCGGGCACCAGAGGATGTCCCTTTCGCCCTGGCGCATGGCGAGGAGTTCATGATTGTGGCCGGTTGAGATCAGGCGGATATTGGCGCCGGCGATTTGCTGCATCAATGCCGCGCGCGGCCCGGGATAGAGGCACCCCTGATGCATCGCGTCCTCATTGGCGTCGCGCAGATACATGGGCTTGTGCATGAACAGCGCCACGGGCCGGTCCCCCGCTTGCGTCAGGGCCCCGGACAGAAACTCGGCCTGTTCCGCCTCTTCGGGCAAATCGCTGCCCATGGACAGGGCGTTAAGCCCGATGAAAGTCCAGTCGCCGGCCTCGCGGCTCCAGAAGTCGCCGCCAAAATGCTGCCGGTAGCGTGCAATCCGTTCGCTCGTGACCACCTGTTCGCCGCGGATGTCGGGCCGGTTGTTTCCAACATCGTGATTGCCCGGCAGGGCAACCCAGGGAACATCCAGACGATCCATCTGCGATCTGGCGAAAGCCAGATCTTCAGGCGAGGAAATCGCGTTAAGCGCCATATCCCCGGTGCACACAACAAGGTCGGGACGCGCATCGTTTATCCAGCCCGCGACCAGGTCCCAATTGAAGAAAAAAAAGGGACGTTCGCGTGACAGATGGGGGTCGGAAATCTGGATCATCCGGAAGGCTGTCATGGGGGCAAGGCTCTCATGGTCCGCCGGCGACCGTCAATGACTGATCGCCGTGATGTCATTGCAACTGTTTTGCCGGGAGCGGGGTTAAACGGTACAGTCATGGCCATGAGGAAGCTGCTGGAATTTTACACAACCCGGGCAGGGGGTCTGCTGGCGGGCCTGGTTGCCGCTGTTCTGGCGCTGACCCAGATGGCCGCCGCCCAGCCGCTTACGCGCGTTGATCTTGAACTGGTGCTCGCCGTGGATACCTCGGGCAGCGTCGATGCTTCCGAATTCGAGTTGCAGATCGAGGGGCTTGTGCGGGCGTTCCGCGACCCGGCGGTGATCGCCGCCATCATCGGGACCGGCGCAACGGGGGGCGTTGCCGCCACGGTCGTTCACTGGAGTTCGGTCAATGACCAGGAGCAGATCATTCCCTGGACGCGGCTGACCGACGAGGCCTCGGCACAGGCCTTCGCCACAACCATCGCGGCCAATGTCGAACGGCGCTTCTCCGAAAGCACCGGCATTGGCGGCGTGCTCCAATACGCCGAACGGCTCATCCGGAGAAACCGGTTCGAGGGCCGGCGAAAATCCATCGACGTGTCCGGAGACGGCTCCAACAATTCGGGCATCCCGCCCCGCCTGGTCCGCAACATGGTGGTTGATGAAGGCATCACGGTCAACGGGCTCGCCATTCTCACCGAGGAGCCCTTTCTGCATCATTATTTCGCGAAGAATGTCATTGGCGGGGCGGGCGCCTTCGTCATGACCGTGAGCAGCTACGCAGACATTGTGATGGGCATGCGCAACAAGCTGCTGCGGGAGATTTCGATCAATATCGCGGCTGTGCCACCGCCCGGCGTGATTGAGTTCAGACCCTAGTGCGTATCACCGGTAAGCGGGAACCGGTTATCGGATAAATGATACGCATAAACAAAGCCAAGATCGCGGTTTTGATTCCATCAAAACATGAAGCGATCTGGGGTCTTTGCGATATAAGTCCCGGCCGCCGGGCAACCCGCGCCAAATCATACGGGCCCTGAACAGACGGAAGGCGCGAGGGGCGGCGCGTATCATGCGCCGCCCCTGCATTTTGCTCCTCCTGGACGGGGAAAGGCTTATCCGCCGCGCTTACCCTTACCGCCCTGGCCCATGCCGCCCTGGCCCATGCCGCCACCCTGGCCCATGCCGCCCTGGCCCATGCCGCCCTGGCCCATGCCGCCGTGGCCCATACCACCGCTTTTACCCTTGCCCATCATGCCGCCCATACTGCCGCGCATGTGACGGCGGCGGTCCTCCTTATCGAGGACACCGTCTTCATTGCTGTCCATCCGCGATACCATATTGGCGTAGGGTTTCAGGAATTCGTCCAGCGTGATCGCGGCGTCGCCGTCCCGGTCGATCCTCTGGAAGCTGCGCACCATGCGCTGCCGCTTTACTTCGAGCCAAAGCTTTTCGAATTCGGCCAGACTGAGCTTGCCGTCCTTGTCGCCATCGTGCCTGGCGAGAAGCTTCTTGCGGGCGCCGTCCAGCTCTTCCTGGGTGAGCTTTCCGTCTTCATTGGTGTCAAAGCGCTCCATCATCGAGTGCGCCCCCCGGCCATAGCCCTTGCCGGAATGATGGCCTCCGCCCTTTTTGCCCCAGCCATATGAGCCGCTAGGATCGGCGGTGGCCATATTTGAGAGCCCGGCAGCGCCTGCAAGCGCGAGCGCACCTGCTGCCAGCGCGAACTTGGTTGCTTTACGCATGAAAATTCTCCTTGGGAGTGGTGAGCGGCCCGATATCGTGCCGCGTCATGAAAATGTTACGCGATAAAGCGCCAAATCCGTTGCGGAGATTCATTACAATTTATTCAGCAATTGCGGATTGCGTCTGTGCCGGCATGGCCCTGGGCAGCATGATGACGGCCAGCAGGATGAGCAGCGCCGCCACCGCCAGGCCCATGAACAGCCGGTCGAAGCCCCAGTTGGCATGCACCCAGGCGATCATCGGGATGGACGCCGCCAGGGCGGAGAAGGTGACGATATAGCGGCAGGCGAAAGCGCGGCTGCGCCATTCGCTTGTGGTCAGCCGCCCCAGCAGCACGTCGTTAATGGGGATCTGCCCGAACACCGCAAGCATGAAAGCGAATGCGACCGCCAGCGCCGCCCAGTCATGCAGGCCCGGCATGAGGGCGAAGAAGACCGCCTGAAGCGCGGCGACGCCAATGAACACGAGGCGCGCGGAATGCCGGTCGAGCAGATACCCGACCACAAGCTGGGCGAAAGCCGCCAGTGCGAACACCAGGAACGCGTACCAGCCGACCAGCGTCGCCGACAGGGCCATACCGCCCAGGCGCTCATCGAATATTTTCGGCAGCGCGAAGGTGGTCGACTGGAAAACCATGCCGCCGAGCGCCGTCGTCACGAGTATGATCGCGAAAATGCGAATGAGCGATACGCCCTGATAGCTTCGCCCGCGGCTCTTTTTCTTCTCCGGCCCCTTCTTCGCGGGTTCCTTCTCCGCCGGCTTCGCGGCTTTCGCGGGCTGCGGCGTTTTGGCGAAAAACCACAGATAGGCGAGGCCGACCCCCACGCAGACGATCCCCGGCCAGATGAAGGCCGCCCGCCACCCGGCATTGTCGATCATGAAGCCGGTGATGAGGGCGGCGCTGGCGACGCCAAGATTGCCGAAGACGCCGTTGATGGCGATGGGCATGCCGGTCCTGACGCGGCCCTCGATCACAAGGGGGATGCCGACCGGGTGATAGATCGCCGCGAACACCCCCATGGCGAACAGCGCCGCGCCCATCTGCAACGGTGTTTGCGCAAGAGATGTCAGCATCGAGCAGACGCCGACGCCGATGAAGAAGGCGGCCATCATGCCCCGCCGGCTCCATTTGTCCGCAAGCCAGCCCGCGGGAAGCGCGAACAGGCCGAAGGCGATAAAGCCCGGCGTGGCATAGGGAATAAGCTCGCCATAGCTCATGCCCCATTCGCGCCAGAGCGTCAGCGCCGCCACGGTGGCGAAGATGAGCATGAAGAAATGATCGAGAAAGTGGCCGATATTTAAAAACATGAAGTGGAGCCGGGAAGGGGTCATGGAAACCGGTCCTCAAATGGCGCAGCGACAGGACAGATAAACCCGTCCTCATATAGCGCAGCGATAGGACAGATAAACCCGTCCTCATATAGCGCAGCGATAGGACAGATAAACCTGTCCTCAAATAGCGCAGCGATAGGACAGATAAACCCGTCCTCATATAGCGCAGCGACAGGACAGATAAATATATCCTCGGGAATTCAAGGACTGACCCTAGGCGTGGCGCAATGCCGATGTCGTGCCGTTTTTCGTCGCGTTTTAGCCGGTGATTTTTTGCGATTCGCCTGAAGTGCTTCCGGAAAAGTGGGAACCGGTTTTTCGATAAGAAGCACGCAATATAAAGAATCCTATGGCGTTTTCCTGACGCCTAGCAGCACATTGGTTTCGTGAGTGCGCCAGCGATAGCCGATGCCGAATTTGATCGGCTTGGCCCGTCCGCGCGCAAACAGCGCTTTCATGCCGTTCTGATAGCGCTTGGGAAAGATGTCGATCGGACCGAGATACTTCCCGAACGGGTGCAACTCCCACTTGTCTCTGGCAAAAAATCTCAAGGGGATGCCGGAGTCGTCCTGAACGATGATGCGGCTGTTTTTGAGCAGGAAGTCCCGGGAGAGGGTGAAATTGCCGCTGTGCAGCAAATAGGACGCGCTCTTGATGAGGCTGTCGGCGGGGCCAAGGGCCTGGGAGAAGGCGCGCAAGCCGCTTCTCTTCAGGCCGCCATTTGAAAGGTCGGTCTGGAAATAATAGAGGTTACGCAATTTGCCGCCGCTGCCGGTAAAGGCGATGCGAACGCCCGGCGAACCGGTCCTGGCGCCGGGCTTTCCGCGCGGGACCGCAAGGCCGTCCGGGGTCAGGGTAATGAACTCAACCGCGTTGATGGTGTTGCCGGCGCGGGCCAGGAACACAAAGAGCACCGGCAGCGTGCCGCGCATATTGCCCTCGCGCATGTCGGATTTCATCTGCTTGGTGATGAAAAAGGAGTAGCTCAGGACCGTTTGCATGGAGCCTCTGAGCTCATACAGCGCGCCGGCGCGCGCGCCGGGCGAATATCTCAGCATATTGGGCATCGGACCGACCGGCTCCAGCGCACTGAGCACATAGGTTTCGGCGTCGGGAAAAAAAGCGTTGGCGTAAAGAAAATCGGGCCCGGAGAACATGTAGAGCATCTGCTTGCGGGTTCCGGGAATATTCTTCTTCGACCATGCGCGTATGGGGTTGAGCTGGTTTTTCTGCAAACGCTTCCACGCGGCATCCATCGTGCGGGCGTGATGAATCCAGCCCCCCGCCCTGGTCAGTTTCGCCAGAGGCGAGCTTGGCGAGGGTTTCAGCCCGGCGAGAAAGCGCGCGGTGTCGTTGGCGCTGACGTTACCCGCCGCGCGCGCGGATGCGAGGGAGATTAAAAACAGTGCGGCGAAGACCGCCGCCGGGGCGGAAAGCCGGAAAATCCTGATCACCGTGTCATCCCTTGAGAAACCTTGGACGGAGAGCGTTTCATCCATACCCAGTAAACAACAAGCCCGACTGCCAGCGTCGCCAGACCGGCGAGCGACTGAACCGGGCGTTCGCTCAGCAGGTAGATCATTATGAAGGCCGTGACGCCAAGAAAAATGATCGGCGTCACGGGATAGCCCCATGTGCGGTAGGGCCGGACAAGGTCGGGCTGGGAGCGGCGCAGAAGCATCACGCCGAGGACAGCCAGAAACGACGACAGGGTTATGCTGAACTGAATGTAGTTGAGCACATTCTCGAAACTTTGCGTCAGGATCAGCGCCGTCACCATAAACAATTGCAGCAGGATGGCGGCGGCGGGCACGCCGCCCCTGGTCTTGCGCGCGAATATGCTCAGTGCCGGCAGGTCTTCCCCCATGACCTGGGTGACGCGCGGCCCGATCCAGGTCATGGCGCTGATGGTGGCGATCAGTCCCGCGCAGATGAGACCGCCGACAATCTTACCCCCGGAGGCGCCGAAGATGTGGGTGCCGGCCACCAGCGCGACCTCGACCTGGCCGGCCATCTTTTCCATCGGCGTGGTGTATAAGAAGAGCGCGTTGAGGGCGAGATAGAGCACCAGTACGATAAAGGTGGCTATGAAAAGCGAACGCGGGACCGTGCGCTGCGGATCCTCGATTTCATCGATGATGTAGGTCGATGCGTTCCAGCCCGAATAAGAATACATGACGAACACCAGCCCGATTGCGAAGGGCGCGCCGGAGATTTGCTGAAGATCGATCATGGAGGGCGCGAAGGAGATGTCCTGCGGGGTGCCATAGGCAAATCCGGCGATGATGAAGGCGATGATCAGAACGACCTTCAAAATGGTCGAGACGTTCTGGAAAATATGGCCATGGCGCAGACCGGCGAGATGAACAGCCGCGACCAGCCAGGCGATGCCGAGCCCCAGCACCAGCGGTGAGGGTGCGCCGGGGACAACGCCCTTGAAATAGGCGCCAAAGGCGATCGCCGCGAGCGCGATGGGGGCGGCGAAGCCAACCGTCGCGGACAGCCAGCCGGCCATGAAACCGACAGCGGGATGATAGATGCGCGAGAGGAAATTATATTCCCCTCCCGAGCGCGGAAGGGCCGCGCCGAGTTCTCCATAGGCCAGGGCGCCGCACAGAGCCACAACCCCGCCGACAATCCACAAGACAAGCACCGAAAAGGCGGAGGTTATGTTCTGAACCTGAAATCCAAGGCTGGTGAAGACGCCGATCCCGACCATATCCGCCACGGCAATGGCGCTGGCGGTAAAGGTTGTGATGCCGGCTAGTTTGCGCTGGCTCCGGCCAGAGCGGCCTGCGCCGCGCGAACTGCTCATACTTTCACGATCACTCTAACTCGTCTTTCCGCCCCCGGCGCGTCAAGTTACTTGGCCCGGGCGGGGCATGCAAGCATCGGCTCGGGACCGCGCGGAAACGTGATGGGGCTGGAGCCTGCGGAGCAATATCAGGGGATATGGATTCCGGCTCGTGGCCGATGCTTCGAGACGCGCCCTGTGGGCGCTCCGAGCCATGAGGCAGTTATTGGTTTTCCTGCCGCAAACCTCATCCTGAGGAGGCGCGTCAGCGCCGTCTCGAAGGATGTGCGGATCGTCCAAAGCCGACCCGCCCCCATATCTATCGCGCCAGCGATGGCGCAAGGGAGGCGGAGCGGGGGGCCGGGTCGCCGCGCGGCGCGACCCAGGGCAGCCGCCGGAGCATATCGGAGATCGGATTGTCCGACCAGGCGCGGGTCACATAGTCACGGTGGCGCCTGACGGCCTCGACGAAGGTCACGCTTCCCGGGGTCAGGCTGGTCCCGATTTTGGTGTTAAAGGCGACACCCCTGCGGGTCAGCATGTTCTTCAGCGAAGCATTGCCCTTTCGGGTTGACTGGGCGCTGGCGCTCAGGAAGAAGCCCGCCTTGTCGCGCTCGATCCAGTTCGCGAATTTGCCGATCTCGCCATAGAGTCCGTCGAGCAGCACCACGCCCTTGATGCGCTTTTCGATGCCGCCATTGGCCAGGGTCCACGCGGCCGGGACGTAACCGCCGCTATAGCCGACGACAACCACCGGCATATTGGCGAAAACTTCCGCCGATCGCGGGTCGCCCTGGAGCTTTGCAAGCTGCTGGGCGACTTCGTCGAGGAAGCGGCGCGTCCCGCCTTCTTTCCAGAAATTTCCGGCGCTGGAGTCGCGTGCATCGACCGCGAACTGCGGCGCCACGAGGATTGCGTTCCTGCCTGATTCGGAAATTTGCGCGGGCAGCCGCTGCCGGGCGACCACATCGCGCGCCAGCGTCGCGCCATGCCCGTGAAAGAACAGAACCATGACGCTCGGGCGGGAGGGGTCGAAGCCGCGCGGAATATGCAGCAATGCGCGCGGGTCATTATAGGTCTTGTCCGCCCAGTAGACCCAGCCGCTGCGGGTCTTGCGGCCCTCGCGCCCTTGCGCCTTGACGTTCAGGAATCTGGCCCTGGTGCGAGGCACAATCCCGCGATAGGGGAAAGGCGCGGCCGCCAGCGCGACGAGTTTGGTCATGGAAGGGTAGGACCATTTGGAGCGCGGCGGCTGGCTGAGCGGGGAGGGGCCAACCTCCGCCTCGCTGGCCGGCCGCGCGTTTGCGACTTGAGCGCTGGCCGCCGCAGTGCCGGTTGACGACCTGTAGTGGGTTGAAGAACCGCCCGCGCCGGCCGGTTCCTGCATCGCCATCCTGACGCGCATGTCGCCGCCGCCGACCGGCAGCGCAAGCACGGCCACGAAGCCGAGTGCAAACGCGACGATAAGGCTCAGCACATAATCGGGATTTCGCAGCATTCCCTCGGTCCCTTGCCCCTTCCGTTACGGATTCCGGGACTGCATCCTTAGGTAGTGCCGCCGTTGGACCGGCGATCTTGTCTCAAGCCGGATGTGTTACACACCGGTAAGCATCGCATATTATGTAAAAAAATGTCCATAAAATGTGCCGCAGGAGACGATTATTTGTCTCTTCCATGTCCAGCCCGGACCCTGGCAAGACTACCCGTCGCGGGCTTGACCAACCGTTAACCGCGTTTTGCGGGACGGGTTTTCCGGTCTCACGCCTGCATTTCGCTAATCACCGGGCTGTCCGATCCGCGTGAGCTCAACCTTAAGCGCGGCTTCGTCGAGGCGATGGAACGGCAGGTTGACGAACATCGAAATGCGTTTTTCCAGCTTGGCGTAGGCATCCTTGAATGCGGCGCGCTTGTCCGCCTCGCTGCCCTTGGCCGCCGCCGGGTCGCTCACGCCCCAATGGGCTCCCACGGGGCGTCCCGGCCATACCGGGCACACTTCGCCGGCGGCATTGCCGCAGACGGTAAAGACGAAATCCATCTCCGGCGCATCCGCTCCGGCGAACTCGTCCCAGCTTTTCGACCGGAAATCCGCCGTCGTGAACCGGTGGCTTTCGAGCAGGTCCAGCGCGTAAGGGTGGACCTGGCCCGCCGGGTGCGACCCGGCCGAAAAGGCGTTGAAGCGGCCCTCGCCTTCGCGGCCGAGAATGGCCTCGGCGAGGATCGAGCGCGCCGAGTTTCCCGTACACAGAAACAGGACATTGGTTGCGGGCATAACACCGCTCTCCGGAAAAATCACAGGGTATGAACGTTCTGACATGTAAAGACCGGAAACAGGATCATCAACAGTAGTTTTCCCCGGCTGATTCTCCCGCCAGATTTGCCCTGGCGGCGCGATCTCCATAAAGTCGGCAATCATGACGGGGAAAGGTTCAGGTAAACAGCCCGCGCGCAGCACCGACCCGAAGGACTATCAGAATGTGCCGCGCGCGATTGCGGTCATGGCGAAGAGTTTTTCGCCCGGGCATACGATTGCGCCGCATGCCCATATGCGCGACCAGGTGCTCTATGCCACTCAAGGCGTGATGCGCGTGGCGACGGCGCGCGAGGCGTGGATTGTGCCGCCGGACCGCGCTCTCTACGTGCCTGGCGGTCTTGAACATGGCGTGGCCATGCGCGGGCGGGTGGAGATGCGCACGCTCTACATCAAGCCGGGCGTGGCGCCGGGCTTGCCTTCTAAGCCCGCGGTGCTGGACATATCGGGGCTGTTGCGGGCGCTTATTCTGGCGCTGCTGGAAGAACCGGTGCTTTACAGGCAAAAGGGGCGCGGCGGGCTCGTTGCCGCGCTCATTCTCGATGAGCTGGCCCGCGCGCGCCATTTGCAGCTTGTGATCCCGATGCCGCGCGATGAAAGGCTCAAAAGGCTGTGCAAGGCGCTGCTCGACGATCCGGCGCGCTCCGAGACGCTCGATGAATGGGCGCAAGCGGCGGGCGCCAGCGCGCGCACGCTCTCGCGGCTGTTCTCGAGCGAAGTGGGGCTGTCCTTCACCGGGTGGCGCCAGCGCGTGCGGTTTCACAACGCCATGGAGGCGATTGTCAGAGGCGAGCGCGTCGGCGCGGTCGCGCGCGCCAACGGCTATGAGAGCGCCAGCGCCTTCACGGCCGCGTTCAGGAAGGCGCTGGGTGTCACGCCGGGGAGTTTGCGGGGAGGGTAGGCTTGGGGTGTTGCTGGCATCTCGGCGAAGAAGGCGGGTTATTTACGGTGGCAATCACGGCGACAGCGTACAAAACTCCCGTAATTCCCGCACTGCCACGCACTCCTAAACCCCGAAGATCCCGCGGGCCTCATCAGGTGTCGCGACCTCGGCGCCAAGCTCATGGATGATGCGCGCCGCGCGCTCCACCAGCGCGGCGTTGGAGGGCGCGAGTACGCCTTTCTCCAGATAGAGATTGTCCTCGAGCCCGACGCGCACATGGCCGCCGGCCAGGACGCTCATCGCCACCATGGGGAATTCAGCCTGAGAGATGCCGAAGGCGGACCAGACCGCATTTTCAGGCAGCATGTCACGCATGGCGAGCAGGGCTTCGGGCGTTGCGGGCGCGCCGTAGGGGATGCCGAGGCAGAGCTGGAACAGCGGCGGCTGTTTCAGGCACCCCTCTTCGATGAGGCGGTTGGCGAGCATGATATTGCCCAAGTCGAACACTTCGATCTCCGGCTTTGTGCCGGCCGCGCCGATGGCGCGCGCCATCTCGCGCAGGTGAGCCGGGGTGTTCATGAACACGGTCTCGCCGAAATTGAGCGTGGCGACGTCGAGGGTGCAGATGGGCGGCTTGAGGGCGACGATATGCCTGACCCGCTCAGCGGGGCTTTTGAGGGTCGTTTCAGGGCCGGGGAGGGCCGGGTCATCCTCGCCGGGCGCAAAGCGCGCGCCGGGGCCGGTGGTGAGGTTGACGATCACATCGGCGCCGCTTGCGCGGATTCGCTCGACCGTTTCCGCGTAGAGCGCTCCCTCCATGCTGGCCTGTTTGGTTTGCGGGTCGCGGACATGGATATGCACGACCGCAGCGCCGGCCCTGGCCGCATCAGCGGCGGATTGCGCGATGTCTTGCGGGCTTGCCGGGACGGCCGGGTTTTTGCCGCAGGTATCCTGCGAGCCGGTCAGTGCGCAGGTGATGACGACTTTCCGGGCCATGGCGCTCCCTTTTGAGGGACAGGCCTAAAGGATCGCCAGGCGGGCCTTCGCGCCGCGCTCGATCGCCGCCATGGTGAGCTTGTCGAGCTTCATCTGTTCCCCCAGCAGGGCGAGGAAGCGCAGCTCCTCCGGCTTGACCTGGAAATCGGCGGCCGCCACCTCGACGGCGAGCGCATAGGCCGTCGCGCGCAGCTTGTCGGGCACGCCGGAGCCGATATGATCGAGTGTCTCGTCGAGCCCCTCGGACGAACTCAGAATCTCGCCGCATTTCTTCGCCGTCTCCACCAGATTCTCGATATCGAAATCCGCGAAGATGGGCAGATGGGACACCATCTGGCCGATGCGCGTGAATTCGGCGTCGGTCATGGTGCGGTCGACAGCGGCCATGGCGACCATGACGTATACGAGCGCTTCATGATGGGTGAGCTTGGTCATGGAATGGGGTTCTCCGCTGCGGCATTTCAGTTGTGAGTCTGCAAGTTAGCAGATGTAGGGAATGCTGCGTATGCGTCAAGGGGGGATTCTTTTTGCCGCTCACGCCAATCCGCTTGTCGCGGATGGCTCCGCGAGGGCGGCCTGACCGGACGGCGGCCATTCGGCCTTGCCTCGCTGCGCTCGGTGGCGAGTTTCATTGACGCTCCTACCCTTCACGCATAGGTTCGCGGCCAGCATGACAAATCAGTTCGACAGGAAGATTGCGGAGCTGGCGCGAGGCTCAAAAGCCTGGCCGTTCGACGAGGCGCGCAAGCTCATAAAGCGTCTCGAAAGGCTGCCTGAAAAGCCCGAAACGGTCATCTTCGAGACCGGCTACGGCCCGTCGGGCCTGCCTCATATCGGCACCTTCGGCGAGGTGGCGCGCACGACCATGGTGCGCCACGCCTTCCGCACGCTGACGCAAGACAAATGGCCGACCCGGCTTATCTGTTTCAGTGACGACATGGACGGGCTTCGCAAGGTGCCCGGCAATGTGCCTGAACGCGAGATGATGAGCGAACATCTCGACGAGCCGCTCACTCGCGTCCCCGACCCCTATGGCACCCATGACAGCTTCGGCGCGCACAATAATGCGCGGCTGATGGATTTCCTCGATACCTTCGGCTTCGAGTATGAATTCCTCTCCGCGACGCAGTGCTACAGGTCGGGCCGCTTCGACGAAACGCTGCTGAATATCCTCGGCCACTATGACAAGGTCATGGACGTGATCCTCCCCACCCTGGGCGAGGCGCGCCGCGCCACCTATTCGCCTTTCCTGCCCGTGTGCCCGCGCACCGGCAAGGTCCTCCAGGTGCCGATGACCGCGCGCGATAGGCAAGCGGGCACCATCACCTATACAGACCCCGAAACCGGAGAGGACATCACCACGCCCGTCACCGGGGGCCGTGTCAAATGCCAGTGGAAGGTGGACTGGGCCATGCGCTGGGTGGCGCTCGGGGTTGATTATGAAATGGCCGGCAAGGACCTGATCGATTCTGTACGCCTGTCCGGCGCCATCGCGCGCATACTGGGCGCACGGCCGCCGGAGGGGTTTTCCTACGAGCTGTTCCTCGACGAAACGGGCGAGAAGATTTCAAAGTCGCGCGGCAACGGGCTGACCATCGAGGAGTGGCTCACCTATGCCAGCCCTGAGAGCCTTTTCCTCTATATGTTCGCGTCCCCGCGCAAGGCCAAGCGGCTCTATTTCGATGTGATCCCGAAAGCGGTCGATGAATATCTGACCCATCTGGCGAAATTCCCCTCGCTCGAAGCCGAGGCACGCCTGGCCAGCCCGGTGTGGCATATCCATCAGGGCGAACCGCCGCAAGCCGAGCTTCCCATCAGCTTCAGCCTGCTGCTGAATCTGGTGAGCGCGTCGAACTCCGAAGACGCCGGCGTTCTGTGGGGCTTCATCCAGCGCTATGCGCCGGGCGCCACGCCGGAAGACCACCCGCTGCTCGACCATCTGGTCGGCTATGCGATCCGGTATTTCCATGACTTCGTGAAGCCAAACAAGAAATACCGCGCGCCCGACGAGAGGGAGCGCGCCGCGCTGGCCGAGCTGAACGAGAAGCTCAAGGGACTGCCGGAAGGGGCGAGCGGCGAAGACATCCAGACCCTCGTCTATGAGGTCGGAAAAACCCATGAATTCGAGCCCTTGCGCGACTGGTTCCGCGCGCTCTACGAGGTGCTGCTGGGGCAGAGCCAGGGGCCGAGGTTTGGGAACTTTGTGGAGCTTTACGGGGTAAGCGAAACCCGTGACCTCATAGAGAGAGTCCTGAAGGGCGAAGACCTGAGTGCTGGCTAATATACCTCACCGTCATTCCCGCCTTCGCGGGAATGACGGTGAGGTAGGTTCTGAGCACTCCCATTCGATCAGATTTGGAGCTTTGATTTAGCGCTCGATTCCAGACTACTGTCATTGCATGACCACATTCACGTACTTCGCCTACGGGTCCAACATGCTGTTGGAGCGCTTGCGGGAACGATGCAAGTCCGGCCGTTTTCGAGGCGTTGCTGTAGCCTATGGCTACA
>BDTT01000111.1 GCA_002897995.1 bacterium BMS3Bbin10
TGCAGAAACTTGGGGTGCCTATTTAGAAGGCGTGGCGCAACAGGAACGCGGCACCCATGCGCCCGGCGATTCTACCTCTCCCCAAGAGACAATGCCCATGGTGAAGGGCAATGGCCGTCTCTCAGCGGCAACGCCCTAACACAAGGCATTGGTAGACAATCCGAGAAAAGCCCCAACTGCCTTTGTTTGAGACGCTCTAGGGTCTGTGGACATTTAGGATTGAACGAAACCGCTGACGCGGTAGATGGTCGCTCGTCGCGATGGAGCGTCCTGTCTGACAGGATTGTGTTTTCCGATAACGCAATCTTCCAGACAGGAGTTTCCCATGAGCCAGATGAGCCCACTTCGCCGCCGGATGACCGAAGACATGACGATCCGCAATCTGTCGCCGACGACACAGCGATCCTACATTCATGCAGTCAAAAAGTTCAGCGCCTATTTCGGCAGGTCGCCGGACGGGCTCGACCTTGAGGACGTGCACGCCTATCAGGTGCACTTGGTCTCGCGCGGTGTGGCGTGGGGGACACTGAACCAGGTCGTGTGTGCGTTGCGCTTTTTCTATGGCGTTACCCTGGGCCAGGACACGGTGCCGGAACGGATTCCCTATGCCCGCCAGCCCAGGACCCTGCCGGTTGTGCTCAGCCCCGACGAGGTAGTGCGCTTCCTGGAGGCCGTATCCAGTCTCAAATGCCGTACGGCGCTGACCACGGCCTATGCCGCGGGCCTGCGGGTTTCGGAGGTGGTCGCCCTCAAGGTCGGCGATATCGATAGCCGGCGCATGGTGATCCGGGTTGAGCAAGGCAAGGGCGCCAAGGACCGCTACGCCATGCTGTCGCCCCAGCTGCTTGGCATCCTGCGCGCCTATTGGAAGTTTGCGCGGCCGCGCATCTGGCTGTTTCCCGGTCGCGACGAGGAGCGGCCGCTTCACCCCAACGCGCTTCACCCCGCCTGCCGCGCCGCCCGCGCGGCGGCCGGCCTGGACAAGCGTGTCACCGTGCACACGCTGCGCCACAGCTTCGCCACCCACCTGCTGGAACAGGGGACCGACATCCGCATCATTCAGGCGCTTCTGGGCCATCGCAACCTCTCGTCCACGGCGCGCTATACCCAGGTGGCGATGAACACGATCCGGGGCACCGAAAGCCCGCTTGAGCACCTGACCCTGGAGGTGGTGCCGCCGGCTTAACGGTCACGGCATGCGTCCTGCCGTGGAGGTGGCGGATATCTTCCGCCGCCATGGACCTGCCTATCGCCGGGAGTTGGCCGGCCGTCTCAGCCGTGATCAATTGCGCATCATGGGCGCCATTGAAGCCTGCCGTACGGCAGCGCTCGGCGGGCATGTCGAACGGTGTTCCGGCTGCGGCCATGAGCGCATCGCCTACAACTCCTGCCGCAACCGGCATTGTCCCAAGTGCCAGGGGTTGACCCGGGCTGAGTGGCTGGCTGATCGGAAAGCCGATCTGCTGCCGGCGCCCTACTTCCATGTCGTCTTCACCGTGCCGGCCGAGGTGGCGGCCATCGCCTTCCAGAACAAGCGGCAAGTCTATGCCATACTGTTCCAGGCAGCGTCCGAGACCTTGCGGACAATCGCCGCCGACCCGCGGCATCTGGGCGCCGGGATCGGGTTTGTCGCCATCCTCCACACCTGGGGGCAGACGCTCACCCATCACCCGCATGTCCATTGCGTCGTCCCCGGCGGCGGGCTGTCGCCCGCCAGCGACCGTTGGATCGCCTGCCGCCCGAACTTTTTCCTGCCCATCCATGTACTCTCAAAGCTCTATCGGCGACTGTTCCTTGAGCACCTGCAATCGGCATTCGAGGCGGGACATCTGCGCTTCTTCGGCGACCTGGCGCCGCTCGCCCGGCGCCCGGCCTTCGCCCACCAGATCAAGCGCCTGCGCAAAATCAACTGGATCGTCTACGCCAAGCCGCCATTCGGCGCGCCTGAACAGGTTCTCGCCTATCTCGGCCGCTACACGCACAGGGTCGCCATCGCCAACAGCCGGCTCGTCGCCATGAACGAGACCCTGGTCCACTTCCAGTGGCGCGATTACCGGCAGCATAACAAGGCGAAGGTGATGGCGCTCGACGCTCATGAGTTCATCCGCCGCTTCCTGCTCCATATCCTGCCAAACGGTTTCCATCGCATCCGTCACTACGGCTTCCTCGCCAACGGCCATCGGGTTGCCAAGCTCGCCGCGATCCGGCGGCTTCTCGATCAAGACCCGCCAGAGACGATCCGCCTGAGCAGCGATTATCGTGAGCGCCTGCGCGACCTCACAGGCATCGATCTCAGCCGCTGCCCCTGTTGCGGCGGCCTCATGCGCGTCATCGACACCCTGCCGCGTTCAAGGTCACCGCCAGTTTGGCCGTCCCGGGATGATAGATCATGAACACCGGACACCTCACCAGTTCTAACCGCATGGACGCTGCGGCAATGCCGTCGCGGAACGTCAGGGGCCATATCGTGTCCACGACTCGCGAAACACCGGTAAACCCGCCGTTCCCGCAACCGCTGTGTCCGCCGTCGCACCCGGGATCCGCTCCAGGCAGCCCTGAACGTATGGGTCCATCACCATTCCAGCCGTCGCCATGCGCGCTCTTGGCGCCGTCCGGAACCGGCGACGCGACACAATCCCCATAGCTCGACACCGCCTCCCGCGGCTTCGCTCAATCCGGCTTCAATGAGGTCGCGCACCTCGCCAAGTCCACCCGCCCGTGTCGCGCGACCTCACAGAACCCTCCAGATTCCCTTTTCGGCGCTGATGTGATTCAAGCTTCCTTTTGAGGAGGTTTGCGATGCGTCCGGAACGTTTTGTCATTACAGACCGCAGTTGGGCTTTGATTGAGTCCCTGCTTCCTGGAACTGTTCG
>BDTT01000112.1:0-52500 GCA_002897995.1 bacterium BMS3Bbin10
TGACGGCTCCGGTCGCGAAGGGCGCGCGCGTCATCCAGATCCCTGTTGTAGCCGGCCCGCACAAAGCCGCCGTCGCGCAACTGGGCGGGCATCTCGTCACTGAGCGCCGCGCCGAGTTCGCGCAGCAGGTCATCGGGCGCTGCGCCCAAATCCTCCCTCACGCCCCTCAGGAGAGCGGGAAGGTCTTCACCGCCGCCGTCCCCGGCCAGCGTTTGCTCCGCCTGCCGGGCGCCATCCAGCCCATCGCGGACCGCGCCAAGGTCGCGCGGCCCCCCGCGCCCCAGCGTCAGCCGCCCGAGCGCGCGGGCAAGATCGGGGCACCCTTTCAGGGCGGCGCGCAACGCCGCGCGGACGGCGCCCTTTTCCAGCAGATACTGGACCGCATCGAGACGCGCTCCAATGGCGGCGGCGTCCGTGAGCGGACTTGCAAGCGCGCCGGCGAGCGCGCGTGCGCCCGCGCCCGTTACGGTCCGGTCGAGTGCATGGAGCAGGCTGCCGCGCCGCTCGCCATGTATATTGCTCACCAGCTCCAGATTGGCCCGTGTCGCGGCGTCGATCATCAGCACATCGCTTGGGCCCATGCGCTTGGGGGCGCGCAGCAGCGGCAGCTTTCCGATCTGCGTCAGCTCGACATATTTGAGCAATGCGCCCGCGGTGGCGAGTTCGGGCCGGGTAAAGTCTCCGAATGCGGAAATTTCCACCACGCCGAGTTTTTCCTTCAATGCCCGCTCGCCCCCGAGCGAGTCGAAATAGGCGCGCGGGACGGGGGTCAGCGCCGCCCCGATCTGATCGGCGAGGGCGCGGATTTCAGGGTCGGCGGCCAGTTCATCCCCGGCGATGACCTCGCCCGGCCCAAGCCGGGACAGCTCGCCCGCCATATCCGTGCCGGAAACCTCGCTCAGCAGAAACTCGCCGGTGGAAATGTCGAGCGAGGCGAGGGCATAGACTTGTCCGGGTCTGGTGGTCGAGGATGGCGCGCGAAAAAGCGCGGTGAGAAAATTATTGGCGCGCGAATCAAGCAGCGCGTCTTCGGTAATCGTGCCCGGTGTGACAAGACGCACGACCTCGCGCCGCACAACCGCCTTGTGCCCCCGCTTTTTCGCCTCCGCCGGGTTTTCCATCTGCTCGCAGACGGCGACCCGGTGCTCCGCCTTGATGAGTTTCTGCAGATATTCATCCGCCGCCCGCACCGGCACCCCGCACATGGGGATGTCTTCGCCCAGATGCTTGCCGCGCTTGGTCAGCGCGATGCCGAGGGTCCGCGAGGCCTGCTCCGCATCGCCGAAAAACAGCTCGTAGAAATCACCCATCCGGTAGAACAGCAGGCAATCGGGGTTGGCCGCCTTGATCTCCAGATATTGCGCCATCACCGGGGTGGGTTCATCCGCCGTGGCCGGACCGGGCGTTCGCCCTTTTGTCTGCGTTGACCGCGTTGTGCGCTTTGCCATTGCCGGTCCTTAGTGCCTGCGACTGCGACTCTCAACTTTAGACATAGCGCGCCGGGGTGGGTGGCGTGAAGCGCCAACCGGGTTGAAAATCGCATATTGTGCCCGGCGGGCGCTGACCCTATGGTTTTGAAACAATCGAGAGAATTCGCGCCAGGGGTTGACCCCGGCAGGGGGAAACGGGCGGCACAGGCCCCAACAAAAGTAGCTGGCGTATGTCTGACAAAATCGGAAGAACCACTTTCACCGCGCAGGATGCGCTGCTTTTTCACTCGCGCGGCAAACCGGGTAAGCTCGAGGTCGCGGCGACCAAGCCGATGGCGACGCAGTATGATTTGAGCCTCGCTTATTCGCCCGGCGTCGCGATCCCCGTGCAGGCCATCGCCGACGATCCCAAGCTTGCCTATGACTACACCAACAAGGGCAACCTGGTCGCGGTGGTCTCCAACGGCACCGCCATCCTCGGCATGGGCAATCTGGGCGCCATGGCCTCCAAGCCGGTGATGGAGGGCAAGGCGGTGCTGTTCAAGCGCTTTGCCGATGTGGACGGCATCGACGTTCTGGTCGACACCGAAGACGTGGACGCCTTCGTCAATTGCGTGCGCTATCTGGGGCCGTCCTTCGGCGGCATCAATCTGGAAGACATCCGCGCCCCCGACTGTTTCGTGGTCGAGGAACGGTTGCGCGAATTGCTCGACATCCCGGTATTTCACGATGACCAGCACGGCACGGCGATCATCATCGCCGCCGGATTCATCAATGCCCTGCATCTGACGGACCGCAAGATCGGCGAGACCACACTGGTGTGCAACGGAGCCGGCGCGGCGGGCATTGCGTCTCTGGAGCTGCTGGTCGCCCTGGGGCTGAAACGCAAGAACATTATCCTGTGCGACACCAAGGGCGTGATTTATGACGGCCGCAAGAAAGGCATGAACCAGTGGAAATCCGCCTATGCCTCCAAGACCGACGCCCGCACCCTGTCGGACGCCCTGGAAGGGGCCGACGTTTTCTTCGGGCTGTCGGTGAAGGGCGCGGTGACGCAGGACATGGTGAAATCCATGGCCGCGCGCCCCATTGTTTTCGCCATGGCCAACCCGGACCCCGAGATTACGCCCGAGGAAGTTGCCGAGGTGCGCGATGACGCCATCATGGCGACCGGGCGGTCGGACTATCCGAACCAGATCAACAATGTTCTCGGCTTCCCCTACATCTTCCGCGGCGCGCTGGACGTTCAGGCCAGCACCATCAATGACGCGATGAAGATCGCCGCCGCCGAGGCGCTGGCGGAGCTGGCGCGCACCGACGTGCCGGACCAGGTGGCGGCGGCCTATCAGGGGCACCGGCCGCGCTACGGACCGGACTATATTATACCCGTTCCCTTCGATCCGCGCCTCATCTCTCATGTGCCCCTCGCGGTGGCCAAGGCGGCGATGGATTCGGGCGTCGCCCGCAAGCCCATCGTCGACATGGAAGCCTATGAGGGGCGGCTGACCGCCCGCCTCGACCCGGTTGCGAGTACCCTGCACACGGTGTTCGACAAGGTGCGGCAGAATCCCAAACGCGTGGTCTTCGCCGAGGGCGAGGAGGAGCAGGTCATCCGCGCGGCCAATGCGTTCCTGCGGGCCGGCCTCGGCCAGCCCGTGCTGATCGGGCGCGAGGCGGAGATCAGGCAGACCTACGAGGCCACGGGCATCGAGTATCGCGACGAAATCGAGATTCAGAATGCCAAGCTTTCCGACCACAATACCGATTATGCGGAGTTTCTCTATGCGCGGCTGCAACGCGACGGCTTCCTGGCGCGCGACTGCCAGCGGCTGGTCAATACGGACCGCAATATTTTCGCCGCCTGCATGGTGGCCATGGGCCATGCCGACGCCATGGTGACGGGGGTCACCCGCAACTGGTCGATCGCCTATCAAGACGTGTGCCGGGTGCTCGATCCCCAGCCGGGCCACAGGGTCATCGGCGTTTCGGTGGCCGTGTGCCGGGGCCGCACGGTTCTGGTCGCCGACACGGCGGTCCACGACATGCCCGAAGCCGATGAGCTGGCGGATATCGCAATCGAGGCGGCGGGCGTCGCGCGCAAGCTGGGCTATGAGCCCCGCGTCGCCCTGCTCGCCTATTCCACCTTCGGGCATCCCAAGGGTGAGCGCTCCGAAAATGCCCGCAGGGCGGTTGAAATCCTCGACACGCAAGGGGTGGATTTCGAGTATGACGGCGAGATGGCGGCGGATGTCGCGCTCAATGCCGAAGCCATGAAAGCCTATCCGTTCTGCCGTTTGTCGGAGCCGGCCAATGTGCTCATCATGCCGGCCTTCCACAGCGCCAGCATCGCAACCAAGATGCTTCAGGAGCTGGGCGGGAGCACCGTTATCGGGCCGCTGCTGGTGGGATTGTCGAAGCCGGTGCAGATTGCGCCGCTCGGCTCCACCGACACCGCGCTGGTGAACATCGCCGCGCTGGCCGCCTATAATCTCAGCGGATAATCCGGTTGAAAAAACCTAAACATGAATGCGGGTATGATTGAAATTCGGATTGTCGGATTCATCGAAGGGGGGCTGATTCAAAATGTTCTTTGACAGGCTGTTGAACTGGCGCGGCGAGTGGTTCCTCGAGGGGCAGGACAGCTTTGGGGGTCACGACTATCCGATACCGGGAAAATACAGAACAAGGGAAGCGGCCGTGAGAGCGGCGAAAAGATATCTGAGGAAGCTGGAACGTATGCAGCCCTCGGATATTTCCGGCGGCCAGGCGGGAATACAGGATCAGGTCTATGTTCGCGGACCCGGCGGCCAAAGCATTCGGGTCCTTCCTGACGCCTGAAACGGCTGTACCAGCGGCGATCCCTCACCGAATGGGCCTTATTTTCCCCAGCAATAGACCTCGTCCGTGGCTTTGATCCCGTAGCAGTAAGCCTCCATGTCCGTAACTTTGGAAGCATTGCGCTCCTCGGCTTCCCGGCCGTTGACCGAAATGCCCTTATCGCTCATTTTGACGACGGTGCGGGTGCCGTTGTCCCACTCCCATTCCTCGGTGGCGGATTTTGCTCTTGCATAGACCTTGACGGTGCAGGGAACATTGGTTTTCACCGATTTGCCGGTGATGTAGATGCATTTGGTGGTCCGGATTTCCGGGCCCGCGGCGAAGCTGGGCGTTTGTGCGAATGCCGCGCCGAAGGCGAACAGCGACAAGCAAAGGGCTTTTTTCATTCCACTGTTTCCCGGTGACGTTCGCATCGGCCTGATCCGATGCGTCTCGTTTTCTGAGTCAGAGCCTGGACGACAGATTCAAACACAAAGTGCAGCATTTTTATTGAAGGTGATCTTGGCATCGATATTGAGTCGTGCCAAGAGGGCCTGGTCCGGGGGTTTGAAACCGGCGCGTTTTCATACGAGTGAGGTCATGCACGAGGACGATGAATTGGCTGTCTGTGATCTCAGCGGATAAGCAGCCGTTCCCTGCAACGGAGATTATGCCGCGATGAAGCGCGTTCTGGTAACCGAACCCCTGCACGAATCCGGGATGGCCCTTCTGGAGGCGCGGCCCGACATCGAGATTGCGATCGCACGGGACATCACTCCCGAAACGCTTGCCAAAGCCGTCAGAGATGTACATGGCATCGCGGTCCGGGTCGCCAGACTGCCGGCCGAGGTCCTTTCATGCGCCGGCAAGCTGGAGGTTGTCTCGCGGCACGGTGTCGGGTGCGACCGGCTGGACATGGCGCATCTGAACGGGCGCGGTATTCCGGTCATGATTGCCGCCGGGGCAAGCGCCGCGACTGTCGCCGAGCATGCGATGGGGCTGCTTCTTGCGACCGCCCGGGGGCTTGTCCGCCAGGACCGGGCGATCCGTGACGGGTGGTTCAATGACCGGCTGGAGCGGCTTGCGGTTGACCTTTCCGGCGCCACCATGCTGATCGTCGGGTTCGGCCGGATCGGGCGGAAACTGGCTCCGCTGGCCCGCGCCTTCGGCATGGAGGTCATCGTCGCCGACATTGCGCTTGACGCGGCGCTGGCAAGGGAGATGGGGTGCCGCGGTGTTGCCGATTTCCGTCCCGAGCTGCCGAAGGCCGATATGGTCTCGCTCCATGTTCCGCTCGACGAGACGACGCGCGATTTCATTTCGGGAGACGAGTTCGCGGCCATGAAGGACGGCGCGATCCTGATAAACTGCGCCCGCGGCGCCGTCGTCAACGAAGCGGCGATGATCGCCGCGCTCGACAGCGGCAAGCTCGCGGGCGCCGGGCTGGATGTCTTCGCCGCCGAGCCCGCGCCCGACAATCACCCGCTGTTCAGCCGTACCGACGTCGTGCTTTCGCCCCATACCGCCGCCAGTTCCGGAAAAGCCACGAAACTGTCATCGGAAATGACGGCCCGGAACATCCTCGATTTTTTCGACGGCGCCCCGAGACAGGACTGCATCTTCAACCCGGAAGTGCTCGGGCCGTAGTTCAGCCGGCCAGGCCGAGCGTCTTTCATCAATCTGGTTATGGGGATTCACTTGAAATTATCATTTTTGTTGCATATTAATAATTACTGAAACAAAAAACGCAATAAAAGATTGGATTGATATGTCTGCAAATATCCTTGCGTTCCCGCACGCTACGCCGCCAATTCAGCCGATTGCGCACTTCATTCGGATTGGCGAGGCGCATAAGCGCTTGAGTGACCTGCATGCGGCGGGACGGCAAGCGCGTGAGAGATACCATGAAAGCCGCGCTGATGGTGGGCCACGCGCTCGCGCCGTGTCACCACGGAAGCAGAATTCCCTAACGGGATTGGAAAATAGGAAATGAGTACCGCTCAGGGAGCAGTATCGCGATATCTGGATGAGCTGCAGGCGGAGGGCGGCCTGAAAGGGACCGATATCGCCAACATTACGGAAGTGTCCAAGGCTACCGTTTCGCGTTGGAAGTCGGGCACAATCAAACCTCATCCACGCAATGAGTTGATTTTATCAGACCTCTATTATGTGGTGGGACGTCTGCACGAATATTATTCTGCGGATGAAATCCGAAGTTGGCTTTATGCCCGTCATCCGCAATTGAACGGTGAACGCGCTATCGATCTGATCAACCAGGGTCGCACGATCGAAGTGCTTAAAGTGCTCGACCGCCTCGACAATGAGGTTTTTGTGTAGAAAATGAATGGGCCGAAGCTACGCCGCGACAATAAGCTGATTGATGCGATCGAAGATTATGCTTCTGTCGAATTCGGCGGCCCGGTTTGGCGCGTGGTGCGCAAGGGGCGCGATCCCACGCAATGCAGCTCATCGGGCGGGCGATGGGATGACGGTACGTTTGATGTGCTTTACACCGCGGCCGAAAAAGATGGTGCTCTCGCGGAGATGTATTTTCATCTCAAACGCGGACAACCCATATTTCCTTCACAAGTGCGGTATCGGCTTCACGAGCTTATTGTCTCGCTCAAACGGGCACTGAAGCTGGTGGACTTGGAAGCCCTGTCTTCGCTGGGCGTTGATACGTCACGCTACGGACAACTTATGTACCAGGAGCGGGAAACCGAATATCCACGCTGCCAGGATGTTGCCGAAGTCGCGCACTTCCTCGAGTTTGACGGTTTGATTGTTCCCAGCGCCCGCTGGGACTGCAAAAACATTATGCTGTTTTGCGATCAGCTGGAACAGGGCTCGGTTGAGGCGACGACCGATCAAGAACCGGTGGATTGGGTTCAGTGGGAACAGACCAGTGCCATAACCCTGAATCTTAAGAGACCCTAGATCGCTTCATGTTTTGATGGAATCAAAACCGCGATCTTGGCTTTGTTTATGCGTATCATTTCTCCGATAACCGGTCCCCATCCCCGCCTTCGCGGGGACATGCTTGTCGGTGATACGCACTAGTTCAGCCGGCCGGGATGGCCCGCCCTGCCGGCGAATTCATCCGGCGCTCCGAAGCGGGCGAAATAGCGCGGGTCGATGGATTCCAGGGGCAGGATGATGAAGACATCCGTGGTGCCGAATTCATGGTCGATCACGGCCCCCTCGCCAACCGATGCGCCGAGGCGCAGATATCCCTTGATGAGGGGCGGCATCGCCTTGATCGCCGCGCGCGCGCTGATTTCGTTCGCCGGCAGCATATTCATATTCACACCGGCGCCGTCATGCGCCCTGACCCGCCAGCGCGGCGGCGCCAGGGCGTTGTGATGCAGAAAGCTCAGCGCCTCGGCGTGGCGGTGCGGATCGATGCCCTCGAAACTTGCGCAGCCGAGCAGGACGTCGATGCCGTGTTCGCGCGCATAGCTCCAGACACCCTGCCAGAGCAGCTCGATCGTGCGGCGGCCGCGGTAGGGCTTGAGCACGCATGAGCGGCCAAGTTCCATGAAGCTGCGTTCCGGGCCGGCGGCCGCGATCAGGGCGGCGATATCATATTCCCCCTGGCTGTAGAACCCGTCATGCATCTCGGCCACGTCCTGGCGCAGAATGCGGTATGTGCCGACAACGCGCGGGCGCCGCCGCCAGGGCCGGCGGCCCTTGGGTTCCGTCCCGTGATCCAGCACCAGCAGATGATCGCATATGGGGTCGAAGGGGTCCTCGTCGCGCCGCGCCATCATGGCAAGGGCGCCGGGGATCGCCGACATCTCTTCGTAGAAGACGTGATAACGCAGCCTCTGCGCGCGTCTCAAATCGCTTCTGGTGCGGGCGAGGCGCACTTCCAGATTGCCGATCCGGCCATAGATTTTCGGTGGCGTGCGCATGCCCATAAGCGGCGGACGGGGCAGGCGCGGGCGAAATGGCAGCTTCCGCCCCGGATAGGGGCGTACCGGCCCGGTCGGGCCTGACCTGCCTGCAATCTCCCGGCGCCGTGTGATCATGACAAGCCTCGTAGAGCTGGAGATGTTCGCAACCCCAGATGTCCGCGCCACAAGCCCGGCGCGGCTGAAGCAAAACACATACAGGAGCAAATCGGCCACATAGAAGGCTGTTTAGCAAACGTTTTCGGAAAAGTTGTGACGAGAGCGGGATAACTTTGAGGCGCCCCTTGCGACGGCCCGGTAGGAATGGCTTATGTTCCGGCCGCCCGCAATCCGGGCCGTTCAGGCGCAGTTGGCGCCGCCGCCATTGGCCTGCGCCGCGCGCTTGAGCCGCCCAATCGGCTCAATGGTCCATTTTTCAAGCAGTGTGTCGAGTTCTTCCCGCTCGAAGGGTTTGGCCAGATAATCGTCAAGCCCGGCTTCCAGATATTGCTCGCGGTCCTCGGGGAAGGCGTTCGCGGTCAGCGCGACGATCGGCGGGCGTCTCCCCGCGCCGGGGGAGGCGTCGGCGTAGAGCTCGCATATCTCGCGCGTCGCATCCAGACCGTCCATTTCCGGCATGTGAATATCCATGAGGATCAGATCGAAATGGCCCTGTTTGGACAAATAGGCGGCGCGCACGGCCTTGCAGGCCTCTTCTCCGTTGCGCGCATGAACCACATCGCAGCCGACCCGCTCCAGCATCTTGCGGGCGAGCAGCGCGTTGATGTCATTGTCTTCGGCCAGAAGGACGCGGCGCGGACGCGGTTCGTCTGCGCCCTTCGCGCCGCCCTCAAGGGCGGCCAGCCGGCGCGCGGCGTCATGCAGGCCGGCATATTCCGACTGGCCCTCGGTGCTCAGTTGCGCGAACAGGGATGCGGGCCGGGCCGGGCGCACGAGATAGGCGTCGAAGCCGAGTTCCTTCAGCCGGGAAATTTCGCTGCGCTGGTGGGGGTCGATCATGACGATGGATTTCACATCGCCCGCGTCCCCGCGTGCATCGCGCGCATCGCGAAGAATCCTGGCGCTGTCGTCCAGCGCGTTGGCGTCGGCGATGACGGTGTCGAATGGCGCGCCCCGGTCGGCGGCGCTCCAGACCTCGACCGTCGCCCCGGCCGGTTTGGCGCGTACCACCTGCGAGCCTGAACGCCTCAGCAGCGCCTCAACCGCATTGGCCTCCAGTTCTCCATCGCCGATAAGGAGAATCTTGCGCCCCTCGGGCGGACGCCAGTCATCGCGAAGCGTGCAGGTGCCCTGGGCGCTTTTGAGCGGAATCATGACGGTAAAGACAGAGCCCCGCCCGGCGTCGCTGGCGACGCTGATGTCTCCCTCCATCATTTCCACCAGCCGTTTGGATATGGCGAGGCCGAGGCCCGTCCCGCCATGGCGGCGCGCGAGCCCCGTGTCGGCCTGCTCGAACTCGCCGAAAATCGTCTCCAGCGCGTCCGGCGTCAGTCCCGCGCCGGTGTCGCGGACGGTAAAGCTCACGGCCACCGCGCCGGCGCGCCGGGCGGCCTCGTCCTCCTCGGCGCCGACTTCCAGGGTCACGCCGCCCTTGTCGGTGAATTTGATGGCGTTGGAGACGAGGTTCATCAGAACCTGGCGGATGCGCAGTTCGTCGCCAACCATGTTGGACGGCAGATCGGGGTCCGCATACCAGCCGATTTGCAGCCCCTTGTCATAGGCGCGCGGGGCCAGCAGCTCAACCACGCCCTGCACGGTGTCGGCGAGCGCGAAGGGCGCCGGGCGCAGCTCCAGTTTGCCGGCCTCGATCTTGGAGAAGTCGAGAATTTCGTCGATCAGGGACAATAATGTTTTTGCCGAAGTGTTGATGGCGCGGGCATATGTGCTCTGCTCGGGGGTCAGCTCGGTATCGGCCAGCAGGCCGGTCATCCCGAGGATCCCGTTCATGGGCGTGCGTATCTCATGGCTCATGGCCGCCAGAAAGCGGGACTTTGCGCGGTTCGCGCTTTCGGCGTCTTCGCGGGCCTCCTGCAACACATTTTCGGCGTGGCGCTGCTCGGAGATATCATGCCCGACACACTGGACTTCCTTCAGATTGCCCTCTTCGTCGCAAATCGGAAACTCCTTCCAGGAGAACCAGCGCGGACCCTCGGCGGTTTCGAGGGATTGCTCGTAGCAATAGGGCATGGCGTCCCGCAGCAGCGCCAGGACCTCGTCTTCGCTGGTCCCCTCGAGCACCACCGGCTCGAAAACGCGGCCGATCACGTCTTTCTGGCTCACCGCGAATGTGCGGCAGAACGTGTCATTCGCGAATGTCAGGCGGCGGGCCTCGTCGCGGCGCACGATCAGATCGCCCTGATTGTCGAGCAGATCGCGATAGCGCGTTTCGCTTTCACGCAGCTCCCAGTGCAGATCGCGCAGCGATTCGATGCCGCCATCGAGGCGGGTGGCCAGGTGCTGCAGGATTGTTCCCTGTATATTTTCCAGGCCCGCGTCCCGCTGGGCCCATAACAGGGCAGCGGCCGCGCCGGCCAGCGCCAGGGCCGCCAGCAGGATTGCCGTCTGCGCGCCAAGCCACTGGGCATCCTGCGCGAAGGCCAGGCCGGCAATCGCCGTGGCGGCGACAGCCAGAGTAGCGGGGGGCAGGATGGCCTTGAGGCGGTTGCGCTTTCCATCCGCCGCGCCGGCGGGCGGACCGCCATGGCCCGGTGCAAGAACAGTGTTCGTATTGGCCGGCTTCAAGCCGCCGGCGGGAGTGAAATTGTGTGGATGCAACACGGACCTTACGCCAACTCGCGGGGAGTGCCAGACCCCCGAACGCCACAGCAGGCTTCAAGACAACCAGATTTTGCTTGAGAAACCCTTACCTCCCGCGGTGAATTGACCGGGCGGCAGGGGCGAAACCCTCGCGGCGCGATTGATTTCGCTCCTGAGTGCGTTAGAAAGACCTGAAAGCAGCCACCAGGATCAGGCCCATGTCAGTTGAAGACTCCATCAAGGCGAAGTTGACCGAGGCTTTTTCCCCCTCCGGCCTGACTGTGCTCAATCAGTCGCACCTGCATGCGACCCATGCCTCGTCGCCGGGCACCGGAGAGAGCCATTTCAAGGTTGAGATCGTGTCGGAGGATTTTGCGGGCCTGTCGCGCGTGGAGCGGCACCGCATGGTCAACGAGGCGCTCGGCGCCCTCCTGGCCGGGCCGGTGCACGCGCTGTCCATCAAGGCGGCGACCCCGGCGGAATCTCAACAAAACTGATATGCCGGGAACGGATACAGACTGGTCCTTGCGGCGCATGCCGCCGGACGACGCGCAATTCCTCGAGGCGCTCGCGGAAGCGGGTATGCCGCACCAGGACATGGCGGAGACAAACGGCGCTTTTTTCATTCTCGCCGACGGCGGCGGCCGGGCGCTCGGCTATTGCGGCTATGAACTGCTGGGCCAGTCCCTGGCGCTGATCCGCTCCTGCGTGGTGCCGCGCGCTCATCGCGGCAAGGGCGCCGGACGGGCCATGATCGCTGCTCTCATTGAAAGACTGGCCGGGGAGGGAAGGCGCGAGCTGTATCTCTTTACGGTGGATGCCGGCCCGTTCTTCGCGCGGTTCGGATTTGAGCTGTCGCCGCGCGCGGCGGCCCCGGAGGCAATACGCGCATCATCGCAGTTCGACATGGCGTGCTGCGAGGGCGCCGTGCTTATGCGGCGGGCGCCTTAACGCGCCGCGCTGATGCTCTAACGGCGGGCCCCCAGCACAGCATCGAAGATATCGTCCATGACCGATCCATCGCCGTCGGCGTCGAACATCGAGCCGAAGATATCCGCGCCGCTGGTGGGCAGGCTGCCGGGCGCTGCTTGCGAGCCCTGCTCCAGCGGGGTGCCTTTCAGAATGTCCGAGAGCGGCCCGAAAGGGTCATCGCCCTGCTGCCGCCGCGGCGTCGGCCGCCCGCCGCCCAGAACCTGCCCCAGAATATCGCCGAGGGGATTCTGGCCGTTCTTGAACAGCGCGCCCATGATCATCGGCGCGATATAGGGGAGCATGGATTTGAGAATATCGGCGCCGACCCCGGTCTGCTGCGCGGCCCGGTCCGCCACCGCGCGGCTGACTTCCTTGGAGCCGAACAGATGACCGAGGATCTTGTCGCCATCGGTTTTCGTTCCTGCATCGGCGAAGACATTCGCGTCGTCTAGATAGCGTTCGTGCCGCCCGCCCCCCAGCGCGCCCAGAAGCGCGCCCAGACCCTCGCTCGTGTCCGTATTGCGTTTAAGCCCGGTGGAAAAGGCCGGCAGAAGATTGCGCAGAACATCTGCGCTCTGCTGCTCGTTCAGGCCGAATTGCCGCCCCAGTTTCGTCATCGCCTGGCCGCCCTGGGCGGTTGAAATCATGTCAAACAGGTTCATGGGATTCTGTGTCCGCTTGCTGTTCCGGCATTGCCCGGATTACCGCCAAATTCCACGCAACTATATTTCCGATCCGGGGCCAGGGAAACGATATTGTGCCGAAGGTCATGCGCAAGGGCCGTCACCCCGGCAGCGCCGGCGCCTCGCGCGGCGCCGCGCCTTCCCGGCGCCGCAACTCGTAAACGACCGCCCAGGCGGCGATGACCACGCCAAGAGCCGCGACATAGACGCGAATCGGCTCGAAATAAGTGAGCAGCAGCTCGCTGCCGAAAACCAGCAGCAGGATCTGGTTGCAGACCGGACAGGCGATGCCCACGAAAGCGAGTACGCCCCCGGCCCCCATCGTCTTGTTGGAACAGAACGGGCGGCGGACCGTCACATAGGCGCCGGTCAGCAGCGCAAGCAGGGCCAGCAGGGCGATCTCCCAGTCCCCCGCCGGCGTCATCCGGACGAAGAACGGGTTTTGCCAGAGGGCGGCGACCGTTCCGAGCAATATAAACGCCGCCGCCGCGACGCCCAGACCGGCCATCGCCCGCCCGGTGCTTATTTGCTCAATGAGCGCCCTGGCTTTCATCTTTCCTCCCGGGTTCTCAGCGCGACGCCGTGAACCCGTCCGGCGGCGCAACGGCTTCTTTTCTGCGTTCCCACGAGGGGGCCGGTTTGCGCCGCGAACTCCGTTTAGATCTCCAGGTCTTCACGAAGGCGGCAAACTGGAGCAGGGAAACGAACAGGATCAGCCCGGCAAAGGGAAGCTGCGCCCAGTTCGGGTCCGGCATGCTCCTGTGGAAGTCCTGAAAGTGGAGATAAAGGAAATACGCCGTGTGAATGACGATCAGCATCCACAAGACATAGGCGCTCTGCTGCAGGAACTTCCAGACAGGCCCGCTGAGCACCCGCTGGCTCCAGTCGTTGGAGGCGAACGCCAGGACAAGACCATAGACCAGGGCAACGATGCCGATCACGTTGGCCAATCCGAATCCGTGCTGGAGCATGACATAGACGCCTGTCGCGGGATGGAGTTCATAGCCGAAAAGGCGGATCAGGTCCCATTGGACCCAGCCGGCGAGGATGACGACCGTATGGGCGACCGCGAGCAGGACGCCGTAGATTCCTATCTCCCGCCGCCAGGGAATGGCTTTGCGGAATATCCCCGACAGGCGGGCCAGCGGCCCTATGGCCATGGATATGGCGATCAGGACCACGCTCATGTCTCCGAGAGCCCTGTTCCAGCGATGCATCTCCGACCATTGCGCGCGCGATTCCAGGAACACATATGTGCCGAGACCGGCGACGAGCAACACGAGAAGATGCCGGGTCTTCCACCCCAAACTCAACCGTCTTGAAGGCTTGCCTGAAATTCCGGCGGATTCGTTCTGGGCTGTTTCGTTCATTGTTCCTCGCGTCCAGGAAGGGAAAAAAGAGCAGACTTCTAAGCTTTATGCCACGCCCGTTGTGCAACTATGTATGGCGAAACTGTGGCTGCAACCGTTTTCCGCGATGACATTAAAGACAGCACGGTTTGTTCATGCTTCGCGCTCTAGCGGGCCGGCTTGTCCTTCTCCCTGGCAATCCTGAGCGAGGTGATCTTGTTGCGGTGGCGGCGCAGCACCTCGAAGCGGAAGCCATCGAAGGAGAAGGCCTGGCCCGGCTGCGGGATTGTCTGCGCCTTGTGGATGACGAGGCCGGCCACGGTGGTTGCTTCTTCCTCCGGCAGATCCCAGTCCTTGGCCCGGTTCAGGTCGCGCGTGGGCACGGAGCCTTCGACCTGCACGCTGCCGTCGGGCAACGAGCGTATGCCGCTCTCCAGCTCGTCATGCTCATCGGTGATCTGGCCGACAATCTCCTCCAGTATGTCTTCCAGCGTCACCAGTCCCTGCACCTCGCCATATTCGTCCACCACCAGGGAAAAATGGCGCTTGCGCCGCAGGAACGCACTGAGCTGCGCCTTGAGAGACGTTGTGTCGGGCACGAACCAGGGCTCGGTGGCAATGGCCAGCACATCCAGTTTGGACAAGTCCGCGCCCGCATCGCGCACCGCCTGAAGCAGCGTCTTGGCGTGCAGGATGCCGACGATGTTCTCAGGTTCGCCCTGCCACAGCGGCAGCCGTGTATAGGGGCTCCCGAGCGCCTGATCGACGATTTTTTCGGGCGGGTCGTCCGCATTGATGGCGTGCATCTTGGTGCGGTGGATCATGACATCTTCCACCTCCATCTCCGTCAGATCGAGCACGCCGCCGAGCATGTCCCGGTCGTGCTTGATGATGGCGCGGTCCTTGTGATGAAGGTCGATGGCGCTGCGCAGCTCGTCATGGGCCGACAGAACGGCGGCGTCTTCCTCCACCTTGGGTCCGAACAGCGCAAAAAAGAAGCGCACGATCATCTGGACCGCATAGGTCACCGGCCCCAGCAGCGCGACGATCAGCGCGATGGCCGGAGCCACCGCCAGCGCGGCGCGGTCCGGGTTGGAAATGGCGTAGGTCTTCGGCATGACTTCCCCGAAAACGAGCACCAGCGCGGTCATCGTCAGCGTTGCGTAGACGATGCCGGCCTCGCCGAAGACGGCCAGGAACAGGCTCGTCGCCAGCGCGGAAGCGAGAATATTCACAAGATTGTTGCCGAGCAGAATGGCGCCGATCAGCTTCTCCGGCTTGGCCCTGAGCCGGTTCACCAGCCCGGCGCGTTTCGAGCCGTCCCGCTCCAGGGTGTGCATGCGCGCGCGCGACGCGGCGGTCAGCGCCGTTTCCGAACCGGAAAAGAACGCCGAGACAATGACGAGCACGCATATGGTGCCCAGGAGGAGCGCGAGTCCGAGGGTCATTTTCCGCTACATTTGCGCTTGAGGAAGTCCTGCAATTTTTCCATGTCCATCCGGTGCTCGACATAGGCCTCGCCGATGCCGCGCACGAGAATGAAAGCCGGCCTGCCGGCCTGCACCTTCTTGTCCTGTGCGATCAGCGCGAGCAGCACGCCGGCGCCAGGCGCTCCGCCCGGGATCCGGCCGATCTCCACGGGCAGCCCGGCGGCCTTGAAATGGGCGATCGCGCGCTGGGCGTCCTGTCCGGAGCAAAGTCCCATTTCATTGGAAAACTCGAAAGCCAGCGCCATGCCGATGGAAATCGCTTCGCCATGCAGAAGACGGTCCGAGTAGCCCGCATGGGCCTCCAGGGCATGACCGAAGGTATGACCCAGATTGAGAAGCGCGCGCTTGCCCGATTCGCGTTCGTCCTCGGCGACGATCGCCGCCTTTGCGCGGCAGCTGGTCTCGATGGCCTGGCCGCGCGCCGGCCCGCCGGCGAAGATTTCGGCGCGCGATTTTTCGAGCCAGTTGAAGAATTCGACATCGCCCAGCAGCCCGTATTTGACGACTTCCGCATAGCCGGCGCGGAATTGCCTTTCGGGCAGACTCATCAGCACATCGGTGTCGCTAATCACCAGCCGCGGCTGGTGGAACGTCCCGATGAGGTTCTTGCCCTGGGGCGTGTTTATGCCGGTCTTTCCGCCGACCGACGAGTCCACCTGCGCCAGCAGCGATGTCGGAATCTGAACAAGGGCGACGCCGCGCCGCAGGATACTCGCCGCGAAGCCTGCAATGTCGCCCACGACGCCGCCGCCAAAGGCTATGACCGCATCGCCGCGCTCGATGCCCAGCTCCAGCAGGCGCTCGCACAGCGAAGCGAGTTCGGAGAAACTCTTGGTCGCCTCGCCCGGTTTCAGCGTGATCGTGCCGGCGTGGGGGCATGTGTCCCCCAGAGCGCCCAGAAGAGTATCGAGATGGGCCCCCGCGACATTTTCATCCGTAACGATGGCGCATTTGACCGCGCCGAGCCGTTCAAAGATCAGCGCGCCCGACCGGGCCAGCAGTCCGCCGCCGATAACGATGTCATAACTGCGCGCTCCAAGCCCGACCGGAACTATGCGCGTGTCTGCGCTCAATGCGTCCTGCATTCCTGGGTCCGCGTCCATTGGGCCCGCGCTAACCTTCCGCCTTCTGACCGCCATCTCCCGCCAGCGCCGGGCAGTTGGCCAATGCGTCCATGATTTCGCCGACGATCACGTCGTGCGGCACATCGCGGCTGACCGCCGTGATGTCTGCGCTTTCATAGACCGGGTATCGTTCATCCATCAAGCGCTTCATGACCTCTTTCGGGTCGCCCGTCTTGAGCAGCGGCCGGTGGTCTCTGCGGCGCACCCGCTCCAGAAGAATTTTCAGTTCGGCCTTGAGCCATATGGAAATACCCTGCTTTGCGATGGTTTTCCGGGTCTGTTCGTTCATATAGGCGCCACCCCCGGTAGCGAGTACCTGAGGCCCGCCGTCCAGCAGCCGGGAGATCACCTTGCGTTCGCCGTCGCGGAAGTGGTTCTCGCCGTGATCGGCGAAGATATCGGAGATACTTTTGCCCGCGGCGCGCTCGATTTCCGTATCCGCGTCGACAAAGGCGAGGTCGAGCTGCCTGGCCAGCCTCCGTCCGATCGCCGTTTTGCCGGCGCCCATAAGGCCAATCAGGACAATGCTTCGTTCTCCCAGATTCGCGCGTATCGCTTTCGACCTGGCGTCATTGTCTGCGCGCTTGCGTGATTGAGCCCTGGACGGCATTGTGAAACGTCTCTCATCTCCAGTGCGGTCCGATACAGGTTGCAAGGCGACCGCAAGGTCTTTTACTTTGCCATTCCGAGGATGCCTATCGAAATTGCGCAACGGAAGAGGTTGCGGTGACGGGCTCGATGCGGTGTATACAGATCATGTCCAGACAGTTGTCAGGAAATTTGCGGCGGTGAAACACCAGGGTCCGGACCAAGAATAATGCCAAGCCTTATCCGATTTATCGTGGTTCTTGGGGTGCTTGCCGGAATTGTCGCCGGCACTCTTTACACGCTGGCCGTCTATTTCGAGCCGGAGCCCAAGGAAATCAGCACGCCGCTGCGAAACCTCAAACTGGAGAAGAAGTGATCCGGCTGAACCTGGATCCCGGGGCGGGAGCATGCCTGTAAATGAGAAAATCCGGTTCACAGCTTGAACCCTTCCTCGAAATGCTGAGCGCCGAGCGCGGCGCGGCGCCCAATACGCTGGAGGCATACCGGCGCGATCTGGAAGATTTTCTGAACCTGGTCAAGTCGCGCGGCCGCGATGCGTTATGCGCCGATGGCGGCGATATCGTCTCCTATCTCGAGGCCATGGCGCAGCGCGGCCTCGCCGCGTCGTCACGCGCGCGAAAGCTCTCGGCGGTGCGCCAGTTTTTCCGTTTCCTCTACTCCGAGGGAATACGCGGCGACGATCCCGCGGCGTCCATCGACAGCCCTAGGCCGGGCCGGCCGCTGCCGAAGGTGCTGAGCGTTGACGATGTGGAGGCGCTTTTGAAATGCGCGGCCGAGCGCGCCGCCTCGGCCAGGGGCGCGCGCCTGCTCAAGGCGCTGCGGCTGCATTGCCTGATGGAGGTGCTCTACGCTTCGGGATTGCGGGTCAGCGAGCTTGTCTCCCTCGCCCGCGGCGCCATGGCTTCGGGCGAGCGCGTCATCATGGTGCGCGGAAAAGGCGGCCGTGAGCGCCTGGTTCCGCTGACCGAAAAGGCCTGCGCCGCCCATCTGGCCTATGCGCGCGAGCTTGCGCGGACCGGCGGAGACGATGCGAAATCCCGCTGGCTTTTCCCGTCCCGGGCCCGCCAGGGGCATCTCACGCGTCAGCGTTTTACCCAGGAGTTGAAAGATCTGGCGCGCGAGGCCGGTCTTGACGCGGACCGCGTCTCGCCGCATGTGCTGCGCCATGCCTTCGCCAGCCATCTGCTGGAGCGCGGGGCTGATCTGAAATCGGTCCAGCAACTGCTGGGCCACGCCGATATTTCGACAACGCAGATTTATACCCATGTGCTGGAGGAGCGTCTGCGCACCCTGGTGCACCAGCATCATCCGCTGGCCCGGGACGGCGACGCGAAACGGTAAGGTTTTAGGACGCGCCACCTTCAGAATTATATTTATTGTAGTTACAAAAAATCTTGACATTTCAATTAAATGTAACTACATTAAATGTATCTTGCGCGAATGATGGCCGATGTATGATTGGGATGATGCGAAGCGGGAATGGACCCTTGAGACGCGTGGTCTGGACTTTGCCGACATGGATCGCTTCGACTGGGAAAGCGCGCTAGTCGCGAACGACGGCCGTGCGGACTATGGCGAAGTCCGCTTTGTCGCAATCGGCCTGCTTGATGGCGAGACATGCGTCGTTTGCTACACCCATCGCGGCGCGGGCATCCGCATCATCTCGCTTCGCAAGGCCAGCAGGAAAGAAAGGAACCTCTATCATGGCACGTAAGCCCAGCGAGACCCCGCCGCGTGTTGACGACATCCCCATGACAGACAAGGATGGTGAAGTGCGCGAACTCACCAAAAGTGATTTTGCCGGGATGCGTCCGGCGGCCGAGGCCGCGCCCGCTCTTGTTGCGCGCGCCAGGCAGCGCGGCAGGCCGCCCCTCGACAACCCTAAAGAGCAGATCACTCTGCGCCTCAGCACCGAGACCCTCGAATATTTCAGGGCGGGCGGGCGCGGATGGCAGACGCGCCTGGCCGAGGTGCTGGACGGGCACGTCAAACGCGCCAGGCGCAAGGTTGGATAAAGGGCCGGGGCCATTTCGATTTCTTGCCATTCTCCCTGCCGCCCTCGAATCGATATTATGCGGCGGATGCGGCTTGCCCCGGGGCCATCGGACTTCCGGGGCCATCGAACCGCCACAATTGAATTATGAGTCAACGCCACAGGCAGATTCGCATATAGTTCAATAATTCAATTTTCCCGACCGGCCAGGAAAAAGGCACACATGCGTACCTATCTCGATTTTGAGAAGCCCATCGCCGAGCTTGAAACCAAAGTGGCGGAACTGCGCGCTCTGACCGACGACACCGAAGGGGTCTCGATCACCGACGAGCTTTCGAAGCTGGAAGCCAAGGCTCACGACGCGCTCCAGAACACCTACGCCAAGCTCAGCCCGTGGCAGAAAACGCAAGTTGCGCGCCACCCCCAGCGCCCCCATTGCGCCGACTATGTGGACGCGCTGCTGGAAGAATTCACGCCGCTGGCGGGCGACCGCCGTTTCGCTGAAGACCATGCGCTTATCAGCGGGCTGGGCCGCTTCCAGGGCCGGCCGGTCATGGTGCTGGGTCAGGAAAAGGGGTCGGATACCAAGAGTCGCCTGAAGCGCAATTTCGGCATGGTGCGGCCGGAAGGCTACCGCAAGGCCATCCGGCTGATGCAACTCGCGGACAGGTTCAATGTTCCGGTCATAACGCTGGTCGATTCGGCGGGCGCGTATCCGGGCATCGGCGCGGAGGAACGCGGCCAGGCCGAAGCCATCGCGCGCTCCATCGAGTGCTGTCTCAATCTGCGCGTGCCGATTGTCGCCGTGGTGATCGGCGAGGGCGGGTCCGGCGGCGCGGTCGCCATCGCCACCGCCGACCGGGTGATCATGTTGCAGCATTCAATCTACACGGTGGCTTCGCCCGAAGCCGCCGCCTCAATCCTGTGGCACGATTCGGCGCGGGCCAGGGACGCGGCGACCAACATGAAGATCACGGCCAAGGATCTGCTTGAATTCGGCGTGATCGATGACATCGTTCCTGAGCCGCTCGGCGGCGCCCATCGCGATCCCGAGCGCATGATTATCGACACCGGCGAGGCGCTGGCCTCGGCGCTTTCGGAATTCGACGGCATGACCGGAGACGATATTCGCGCCGCGCGCCGCAAAAAATATCTCGATATCGGCGAGAAACTGTAGCGCGCCGGTTTCAGGGGCCTTCGGCCACCCGGATTTCGCCCGATTCGTAATCTAGTGCGTATCACCGACAAGCATGTCCCCGCGAAGGCGGGGATGGGAACCGGTTATCGGAGAAATGATACGCATATACAAAGCCAAGATCGCGGTTTTGATTCCATCAAAACATGAAGCGATCTAAGGCGTCGATGCCGACTCCGCTCCCCAATCGCCGGTTAACGCAAATCCCAAAATTTACCGGAAATCCAACCCGGCCGGGGGGATAATCTTCAAAACAAAGACGGCGCTCAATAATCGGCACGCAAGTGAAAGGTCCCGTGGCGCAGGTTTGCCGCAAAATCGGCCTCAATTCGCCCTGTCAGGGACAAAACCTTGCCGCTGCGTTCACTATATTGCGGATTGCGGGTTGGCAGTCAGAGAGTTCACAAGGACTTTAGCATTGTGGTAACTTCGTATTAACCTGTACTATCGGATGGTGAACGTTGTGCTTTAGGGGGCACACCGCATGGGTCACACCAAAATATTTCCAGTCCTGATCGTGATTGTTGTCGCGGCATTTCTTGCCGGGTGCAGCCAGGTTGTGCCGCCGCATCTGTTGCCGCTTCCGCCCGAAGCCAAGGCCCTGCTCGCGCAGAAGGGCATGCGCGAGGATGCCCCGATTTTCATGCGCATTTTCAAAGAGGAAAACGAGCTTGAAGTGTGGAAGGCCAAGGACGACGGCCGGTTCTATCACTTCAAGACCTATCCCATCTGCACTTGGTCCGGCGGGCTTGGCCCCAAATTCATGGAGGGCGACAAGCAGTCGCCGGAAGGCTTCTACAAAGTCTCCGCCAAGCTGATGAACCCGAAAAGCCAGTATCACCTGTCCTTCAATCTCGGCTTTCCCAACGCCTATGACAAGGCTTACAACCGCACCGGCACCTTCTTGATGGTGCATGGCGACTGCAAGTCCGTGGGATGCTATGCGATGACGGATGCGCTGATCGAGGAAATCTATGCGCTGGCGCGCGAAGCCTTCGCCGGCGGGCAGGAAGCCTTCGATGTGCAGGCCCTTCCGTTTCGCATGACTCAGGCGAATATGAAGCGGTTCCGGCGTCACGATGCCTATAATTTCTGGCGTAATCTGCAGCAGGGCTACAAGGCTTTCGAAGCGACCCAGCTGCCGCCCAAGATCGATGTGTGCGCGCGGCGCTATATCGTGAATGCGAAATTCGTGAATGGCGCTCCCACAAACGCGTCCGCCGCCTGCCCCAAATATGAGCGCCTGCCGGTTGAGGACATCCCGCGCGCGCCGATGTTCCAGGAGGCCAGGGCGGATATGCCAAGATCGAGCGTGCCCAAGCCGCCCGCTACGAGTGCCGCTTCACAGGCCGCCACGAGTGCCGCTTCACAGGCAACCATCGGCAACGGCTCGACTTTCGGCTTTGCCCCGGTCAAGCCTTCGGTCGCCGGGTTTGCCTTCCGGACGAATTCCCGGCTCAGCCGGTAGCGCCGCCATCCGGCCCGTGGGCCACCGCCCCGCAAGCGCATCCTCGACCGTTATCCCGCCCTTGATTACTCCGCGGCCGCGCCCGCGCCCGCCTTTATGGCCGCGCGGGCGGCGTCTTCCTTGAGCCTCTTCTCCACCGCCTGCTGACCGCCGCGCGTCTCGCCGAACAGCGCAAGCTCATCGAACTCGTCCGTATCGGGGGGCGTCAGCGACAGGTCCATATAGTCGCGGCGTTTGGGATCCGCCTTGATCCTGCGCCGAACCCGGTTCATGCGCAGCGCCCAGTAGGCGGTTCGGAACTGGTTCGCGATCAGATGGCGCAGGTATTTGGGGTAAAAAACGAACGGGTTCTCCAGCGGAAGGCCGCGCCGCCGGTCCCTGCGGTATTTCAGGCGGAAATAGCCGCCCTCGAGCGGATGCACGCCCTCGTAGCGGAAGCAGAGAAAGAACCAGAGAATCGAAAACATCGTCTTGCCGGGGCTCATGCCGCAGGCCACGGACCGGCGCATAATGGTCTCCATATGCTCCGGCGTATAGAACGCCGCCCATGCCGCCCGGTATGTCTCCTCCCATTCCTGGTCCGGCATGGCCGGATGGCGGGCGACCCTGTGGTTCAGGTCATACTTGTTCAGATCGGGATCCATCCAGGTGCCGTTCTCATAGAGCACCCTGTGGTCCTCCGAACCGGGCAGCGGCGTGAGGAAGAAAAGCTCGAGGATATCGATCGGCAGCTCACGCTTGATAATCTCGATATCGCGCAGAACCGTCTCTTTCCGGTCGTTGGGGAAACCGATGATATAGCCGGCATAGGTCATAATGTGGGCGCGCTTCCACGCCTGCAGCATGGCGCGGTAATCGGTGATCTTGTTCTGACGCTTCTTGGCGCCGAGCAGGCTGTCGGGATTGATGTTTTCCAGGCCGATAAAGGCCCGGGTCACGCCCGCCTGCCCCGCCTTTTCGATAAAATTCGGAATCTTGTGGCACAGGGTGTCCACCTGAATGACGAATTTGATGTCCAGCCCCTGATCCTCTCGCAGCCAGATCAATTTGTCGAAGAAGCCTTCCCAGTTGCGGTTGCGCGCGAAATTATCATCGGTGATGAAAAACCGGTTGATGCCTTGCGCGTAGTTGTCGCGGATCGCGCGCTCAAGATCGTCAGGGGTGCGGAACCGGCTCTTGCGGCCCTGCACGTTGATGATGGTGCAGAAGGAACACTGATACGGGCAGCCGCGGCCCAGATCGATGCTGGAATGCGATCCCGCGGTCCGCCGGATGTGCTTCTTGGGCAGGATGGGCGGGGGCTGGTCGTTGAGCGCCGGCAAATCCTTCATGTGATCGTAAAGCGGCTTGAGTTCACCGCGATAGGCGTCGGCCAGCACCTCGTCGAGACGCTCCTCCTCGGCTTCGCCGGCAAAAAGACCGATACCGAGCTTCTGGGCTTCTTTCAGTTCCTCCGGCAACTCCGGCAGCATTGAAATGCAGCCCGAAACGTGAAATCCGCCGATGGCGACCTGTATGCCGGCATCGCGGAACGCCCGCGCCAGGTCCATTGCGCGGGGATACTGATTGGCCTGCACGCCGACGAATGCGACCAGTCCGCGGCCGCCGTCGCGCTCGATCTGCCTGATAATCTTGTGCGGCCGAATGCGCCGGTTGGTCTCGTCATAGGTATTGAGCTTCAACTCGACGCTCTCGCCGAGCACCTTGCGCTTCCTGCAATCCTCAGCCAGGCCGTTGAGGCAGGCGAGCGTGTTCGACGGGATCGCCGAGCGAACCCATTGGAGCGGATAGCCCTCGTCGTCATAATGAGATGGCTTGATCATTATGAAATTGAAGATCGAGGGAGTATCCGGCACGGCACCTCTCTCCTTGCAGGCTTACGCCGCGGCTCGCTCACCATGCATGTTTCGCACCGGTCACGGCGGGACCCTGGCTGTGTTTTCCACCGCCGCCGGCGAAAGCGCCTGAACGCCTCGCCAGGAACCAAATCTGAAACGACCGCATCATGCCCGCCATTTTGCAGATGATCCGGGCAGGAGGCGTTATGGTAGGTATCCGGGCTCCCCGTGGCAAGCCCGCGGCCGCCATCGAGCCTAAAACGGCCAGACAATCAGCAGCATCGGCACCGAGACGGCGATCACCAGTATCTCAAGCGGCAGGCCCATGCGCCAATAGTCGCCGAACTGGTAGCCGCCCGGTCCCATGATGAGGGTGTTGTTCTTGTGCCCGATGGGGGTGAGAAACGCGCAGGAGGCGCTGATCGCCACGGCCATCAGGAACGGATCCGGGTTGACGCCGAGGCGCTCGGCAATGGTGACGGCGACGGGCGCGGCGACGATGGCGGTTGCTGTATTGTTGAGCACATCCGACAGGGTCATGGTGACCACCATCAGGACCGTGAGCACCACCCAGGGCGCGGCCCCGACGGTGAGCGTCACGATGCCATCGGCAATGAGCGCCGTGCCGCCGGTCTCCTGCAACGCATTGCCAATGGGAATGAGCGAGCCGAGCAGCACGATGACCGGCCACTCGATGGAGGCGTAGAGTTCGCGCACCGGGACAATGCCCAGCAGCGCCATGAGGACGCAGGCTCCGGCCAGCGCGATGGGCAGGTAAACCAGCTCGAAACTCGCCAGCGCGATGGCCGCCGCGAATATGCCGACCGCCAGCCACGCGGTTTCGCGCTTGATGACCTGCAGGCCGCGTTCGGCCAGGGGAAGCGCGCCGAGCCATTCGGCGATTTCACCCAGGCGGTCATTGGCGCCGAACAGCAGCAGAATGTCTCCGGGCCTGATTTTCAGCTGCCGGACACGGTCATGGAATCTGCGGCCCTGGCGCGAGACGCCGAGCAGGGTGACGCCATGGTTGTAGAGCAGCCGGACATCGAGCGCGGAGCGCCCGTTTATGCGCGAGGTCTCCTGCACCACGACCTCGAGCAATCCGGTGTCACCGCCGCCCACAATCCCGCGATGCTTGTCCCCACCGACATATTCCAGGTCCAGCGCGCCGACGAGTTCTTCGATGGTCTGCGGCGCGCCCTGTATGACGAAAATATCGCCCTTTCGCACGATCTGGCGCCGGGCCTGGCCGGGGAGGCGCTTGCCCCGGCGCACCAGCCCGACGATGACGCAGCCGATCTCCTCGACCACGTCGTCCAGTTCGCGCACCTGTTTGCCGATGGTTTTCGAGCCTGACTTAACGCGGACTTCCGCGATATAGTCGGAGACTTCGAACAGCTCCGCCCCGCTGTCCTGCTCGCGCCGCTCGGCGGGCAGAAGCCGCCATCCAATGAGCGCCACGAAGGCGACGCCGGCGACCGCGGCGACAATGCCGACGGGCGCGAAATCGAACATCTTGAAGGCCTCACCGAACTCCTGTTCGCGGAAGCTGGCGATAATGATGTTGGGCGGGGTGCCGATCAGCGTCACCAGGCCGCCGAGGATGGTGGCGAAGGAGAGCGGCATGAGGGTGAGGGAGGGCGAGCGCCCCGCCTTGGCGGCGGCCTGCACGTCGAGCGGCATCATCAGCGCCAGGGCGCCGACATTGTTCATGACGGTAGAGAGCGCGGCCCCGACGCCGGCCATGATGGCGATATGGCTGAACAGCGACCGCGAGGCGTCGACCACATGGCGCGCGACCGCCTCGATGGCGCCGGAGTTCACCAGCCCCCGGCTCACAACCAGCACCAGCGCGATGATGATGACCGCCGGGTGCCCGAAGCCGGCAAAGGCTTCATTCTGATCGACGACGCCGACGCCGACAGCCACGACAAGGGCCCCGAAGGCGACGATGTCATAGCGGATGCGGCCCCAGATCAGCAGCGCGAAGATCACGCCCAGAAGGGCGAAGAGAGTGATTTGGTCGGCAGTCATGGATTGAGGCCCCTCAGGCGCTTGGCTGTAATACCACCATCGCATAGCGCCTTTTACACCGGCGCGCCAGATTGCTTCAGGGGCGCAATACCGGCGGCGAGGGGGAGGCAGGCCGGGCACTCATGAATGAGAGGATTGAAAGGGTGCGCGCTTTTTCCTCACCTGCACATTCCCCTTGACGCTGCTCGGCCCGAAACACGATGCTTGCGCAGCACAAGGCCTTGAGAGCGGGGATCCGTGACAGAATCGAAATCGACGCCCATGCGCGATGCCGCCGTGCGCACTCTCGCCATGCCGGCGGACACCAATTCGGCCGGCGATATTTTCGGCGGCTGGCTGATGTCGCAGATGGACATCGCCGGCGAGATTACCGCGCGCCAGCGCGCCCGTTCGCGCGTCGTCACTGTGGCCATCGACGGCATGGAGTTTCACCAGCCCGTCTATGTCGGCGATGTCGTCTCCTGCTACACCGAGATCACCGCGGTGGGAAAATCGTCGCTCACCATTCATATCGAGGCGGAGGCCATGCGCGGGCGCACGGGGAAAAGCGTCAAGGTCACCGAGGGCACATTCGTCTATGTGGCGCTCGATAAGAAAGGGCGTCCCTGCCCGGTGCCGGCCGCGGGCTAAGGGACGTAACCGTGGCCCGGCAACCGCAACGCTTCACCGACGCGGACACGCTCGCCGGCGCTGTAATCGGCGCGGCGGGAAAACGCATCGTTCTCGGCCTGCCGCTTGGCCTGGGCAAGGCCAACCTCGTCGCCAATGCGCTTTACGCCCGCGCCGCCGCCGACCCCTCGATTTCGCTCAAGATCGTCACCGCGCTGACGCTGGAGACGCCGCGCGGGGCCAGCGAGCTGCACCGGCGCTTTATCGGGCCGGTCGCGCAGCGCCTGTTCGCCGGCTATCCGGATCTCGCCTATGCAGGGGCGCAGCGCGATGGGTCGCTACCACCCAATATCGAGGTGACGGAGTTCTTTCTGCTGGCCGGACGCTGGCTCGGCGTGCCCAAAGCCCAGCAGAATTTTATCTCGGCCAACTACACGCATGCGGCCGAATATGTGCTGGCCCAGGGCGTCAATGTGGTCGCGCATATCGTTGCGAAAAGCGGGACCCGCTACTCTTTGAGCTGCAATCCGGACCTGACGCCCGATCTTCTCAAGGCGCGCGAGGCCGCGGAGGCCGGCTTTCTGCTCATCGGCCAGGTCAATGACGAGTTGCCCTTCATGGACGGCGACGCGGCCCTGCCCGCGCATTGCTTCTCCCATATCCTCGAGGGTCCCGGCATCAGCCACACCCTTTATGCGCCGCCGAAGCTCCCCGTCTCGCCCGCCGACCATGCGGCGGGGCTGCATATCGCGCGGGCGATTCCCGATGGCGGCACATTGCAGATCGGCATCGGCTCGATCGGCGATGCGGTCGCGCATGCGCTGATCCTGCGGCACCGCAAAAACAAAGATTTCAGGGCGATCGTGAAACGGCTGGACGGCGATGCGCCCCTGCCGATAACGCCGCAGGACACGCCTTTCGATCAAGGCCTCTACGGCCTGAGTGAAATGCTCGTCGACTGCTTTCTCGATCTGATCGACGCCGGCATTCTCAAACGCAGTGTTGATGGCGTATTGCTGCACGCCGCCTTTTTCCTCGGACCGAGGAAATTTTACGCCGCCCTGCGCGACATGCGCGATGAGGACCGCGCCCGCATCGCCATGAAGCCGGTGTCCTGGGTCAACGCGCTCTATGGCGAGGAAGAGGACAAGCGGCGCGCGCGGGTGAAGGCGCGCTTCGTCAATAATGCAATGATGGCGACCCTGCTCGGCGCGGTCGTCTCGGACGGTCTCGAGGACGGGCGCGTCGTCTCCGGCGTCGGCGGCCAGCATGATTTCGTCGTCCAGTCCTTCGCGCTTCATGGCGCGCGGTCCATCATCACCCTCAACGCCACGCGCCGGAGCGGCGGAAACACCATCTCCAACATCCGCTGGTCCTACGCCCATCAGACGATTCCAAGGCATTTGCGCGATATCATCGTCACCGAATATGGCGTGGCGGATTTGCGCGGCAAATCGGATGCGGAGGTTATCGCCGCCATGCTTTCGGTGACGGATTCGCGCTTTCAGGACGCATTGCTGCGCAAAGCGGTGAAAGCGGGAAAAATTCCCCGCGACTATGAAATCCCTCCCGTCCACCGGAATAATACGCCGGAACGGATCGCGGCGGCGCTGGGAAGCGCGCAAGAGGCGGGGCTGCTCCCGTCTTTTCCCTTCGGCACCGATTTCACCCCGGCCGAACAGAGGCTGATGCCCGCGCTCGAGCGCATCAAGAATGCTAACGCGTCGAAAAGGCGGCTCGCGGCCCTTGCCCTGAACGGACTTAACCGGGAGCGCGCCGCGGAAGAAACGGTCTGCCTTGAACGGATGGGGCTGGCGCGGCCGCGCGGCCTCACGGAGCGGTTTTTGGGCCTTCTGGTGAAAGGGGCGCTTCGGACCGGGGAAGACGGCGGCAAGCCGTGACCGCGCGATATCCCGTTGGCCAGGTTGCGCACGGATTTTTCGAAATATGCTAGGGCCTTTCCGATTTTGATGGAATCAAAACCGGACCCTGGTTCTTTGATTTAACGTGCTTCTCACCGGAAAACCGGTTCCCATTTTTCCGGAAGCACCCTAGTTAAACTGCCCGTGGCAGCGCTTGTATTTCTTGCCCGAGCCGCACGGGCAGGGAGCGTTGCGCGGAACCTTGCCCCATGTGGAAGGGTCGGCGGCGTTCCTGGCGGCGCCCTTGCCGCCTCTCCTGCCGCCCGCGGCGAAGTTGTCCTCCCCGGTGATTGGCGAGATATGATGCGCCTCCATTTCCGGCAACGCCGCCATCTCCATCATCTGCGCCTGTTCTTCCGGCGCCAGCTGGACGTGGGAGAGCTGGCTGGTCACCGCCTTGCGCAGTTCGCTGAGGAGCGTTTCGAACAGCGTGAACCCTTCGGTCTTGTACTCGTTGAGCGGATCGCGCTGGCCATATCCGCGCAGTCCGATGACCTGGCGCAGATGCTCCAGGGTCACCAGATGCTCGCGCCACAGATGATCCAGCGTCTGCAGCAGCACCGCCTTTTCGACCTGCCGCATGGTGTCCGGTCCGAACTGAGCGGCTTTTTTGGCCGCCGCCTCGTCAATCTTCTTGATGAGGCGCTCGTGTATTTCCATTTCGGCGATGCCCTCTTCGCTCGCCCATTTCTCGATCGGCAGCTTGAGGTCGAAGGTCTGTTCCACCTCGGCCGCGAGCCCTGCCGCGTCCCACTGCTCCGCGTAAGCCTTCTCCGGGATATGCTGCGCAATCAGGGTGTCGGCCACCTCATGGCGCATATCGCTGATCGTTTCCGATACATCCGCGTCGTCCATCAGATCGAGCCGCTGCTCGAAGATGACCTTGCGCTGGTCGTTCATCACATCGTCGAATTTCAGGATGTGCTTGCGGGCGTCGAAGTTGCGGGCCTCGACCTTTTGCTGCGCCTTCTCCAGCGCCTTGTTGATCCACGGATGGATGATGGCCTCGCCCTCCTCGAGACCCAGCTTCTGGAGCATCCCGTCCATGCGGTCGGATCCGAAAATGCGCATCAGGTCGTCATCGAGCGAAAGATAGAATTTCGAGTGACCCGGATCGCCCTGGCGGCCCGAGCGGCCCCTGAGCTGGTTGTCGATGCGCCGGCTTTCATGGCGCTCGGTGCCGACGACATAAAGACCACCCGCATCGAGGGCGATCCGCTTCTTCTTTTCAACCTCGGCGTTGATCTTCTTGCGCTGGGCCTCGATCTGTTTCCGGGTCGGTGTCTTGCCCTTGGCTTCCTGGGCTTCAATCCAGTTTTCGATGAGCATGTCGGGGTTGCCGCCAAGCTGGATATCGGTGCCGCGTCCGGCCATGTTGGTGGCGATGGTTACCGCGCCCGGCACGCCGGCCTGAGCGATAATGTTGGCTTCCTGCTCGTGATAGCGGGCATTCAGAACCTGGATTCCCTTGACCTTGTCCTTGCGAAGGAGCGCGGCCAGCTGCTCGGATTTCTCGATTGACGTGGTCCCGACCAGGACCGGTTGATTGCGCTTCCTGCAATCCTTGATGAGCTCGATGATCGCTTTGTACTTCTCCAGCTGCGTGCGGTAGACCTCGTCGTGATCGTCGATGCGGATCATGTCCTGGTTGGTTGGGATTTCAAGCACGTCGAGCCCGTAAATATCCATGAACTCGTCGGCTTCGGTCGCCGCCGTGCCGGTCATGCCGGCGAGTTTGTCATACAGCCGGAAATAGTTCTGGAAGGTGACTGAGGCCAGGGTCTGGTTTTCGGGCTGGATGGAGACATGCTCCTTGGCCTCAAGCGCCTGATGCAGGCCCTCCGAATAACGCCGGCCCTCCATCATGCGGCCGGTAAACTCGTCGATGATGACAACCTGGTCGCCCTTCACGATGTAATCGCGGTCGCGCTGAAACAGCTTGTGGGCCCGCAGCGCCTGGTTCACGTGGTGGACGGTGGTGACATTTTCGACATCGTAAAGCGATTCACCCTTGAGCAGCTCTTCCCTGGTCAGGATTGTCTCCACATGCTCGTTGCCTTTTTCGGTGAGTGAAACGGTCTTCATCTTCTCGTCGACCTCGAAATCGCCCTCCACAAGCTCGGGGATCAGGGCGTCGATGGTGTTGTACATGTCCGAGCGGTCTTCGATGGCGCCGGAGATGATGAGCGGCGTGCGCGCTTCGTCGACCAGGATGGAATCAACTTCGTCGACGATCGCGAAGGCGTGGCCGCGCTGGACCATTTCCTCGGTGCTGTATTTCATATTGTCGCGCAGATAATCGAAACCGAACTCGTTGTTGGTTCCGTAGGTCACGTCGCACGCATACTGTTCCTTGCGCTCCGCGTCATCGAGATCATGCACGATGGTGCCGAAGCTGAGACCCAGAAATTCATAAACCGCGCCCATCCACGCGGCATCGCGCCGCGCCAGATAGTCGTTCACGGTGACCACATGCACGCCCTTGCCGGTAAGGGCATTGAGATAAACCGCCAGGGTGGCGACAAGGGTCTTGCCCTCGCCGGTTTTCATTTCCGCGATATTGCCTTCGTGCAGCACCATTCCGCCAACCAGCTGGACATCGAAGTGACGCTGGGACAAGGAGCGCTTGGCGGCCTCGCGAACGGTCGCAAAAGCCGGCACCAGCAACGTGTCCAGCTTTGCTCCTTCGTCCACCTGTTTGCGGAATTCGACGGTGCGGGCGCGCAATTCGTCGTCGGACAGCTTTTCCAGCTCGCCTTCAAGCGCGTTGATGGCGGCAACGTTGGCGTCATAGCTTTTGAGCTTGCGCTCATTGGATGATCCGAACACCTTGCTGGCGATCATGCCAAAGGAAACCATGTGCGGTCCTCTCGGTCCTTGATAATTGCGCGGCATGATATGTGGCCGCATGTTAATTCTCGCACCCGCGAGCCAAACCGGGACGCCCCCGCGCGATGCCGCCCGGCGACAAAATTTCGTACGGCGCATCGCTTAAGGTGAAAACAGCGTCACGGCCCGGCGTTCAGTATCACGAAGCGGGCCTGTTTGCCTGACAAATAAGTAGGCCCCCCGGTCTTGTCAACGCGAGGCCGCCCTTCGCCGAGGCTCAGGACGGATTGATGGCATGCAATTGTGTTTGGTCTGGAGGGTTACGCAAATTGATGTGATTGGATGTAAACGCCGCTTGGCAACACATAGCGGCAAATTGTAAGAAGGTGTAACGTCAAATCCGATTGCGCAACGCCCGCCCCTGGTGGTGGCGCGGCGCGGGTCCAATTCCGTGCAAAAGCACGTCCATCCGGTCTTGCGCAGAACCTTTATAGAACCGTTATGAGGATGAGTCCCTTGAAGTTGTTACAGACAATAATTGCCGCCGCCGGCGTCGCAATGGTTATGAATAGCGGCGCCTTCGCCCAGAGTAAGGTCGTCGCCACGGTCAACGGGCAGGAGATCACCGAGCAGGATATCGAGTTCGCCCGCGCTGAAATTGGCGAACAGATCGCCAGCATTCCCCCCGATCAGCGCCGCGGCAATATCCTGATGTATCTCATTGAGAACCAGCTTCTCGCCGAGGCGTCGGAAACCGAAAAGCTGAGCGAGGGACCGGACGGCGAGAAACTGATGAAATATTATCGGCGCCGGGCGATGCATGATCTGTATTACCAGCGCAAGATTCGCGACACCATTGACGACGCGGCGTTGAAAAAGCTCTATGAAACGGAAGTCGCCAAATTGAAGCCGCGGACCGAAGTCAGGGCGCGGCACATCCTCGTCAAGACCGAAGCGGATGCGCGTGATATCATCGAGCGCCTCGGGCGGGGTTCCGATTTTGCCGAATTGGCGCAGGAAAAGTCGACCGGGCCAAGCGGCGCCCAGGGCGGCGATCTGGGTTATTTCCCGAAAGGGCAGATGGTCCCCAAATTCGATGAGGCCGTATTCAAGCTCAAAAAGGGGGAGACTTCGGAGCCCATCAAAACCCAGTTCGGGTGGCATGTCATCAAGCTTGAGGACAAGCGCCAGAGCAAGCCGCCGGCCTTCGACAAGGTGAAGGATAACCTGAGGGCCGGGCTTGTGCGCCAGAAGGCCGTGGCGGTTATCACCAACCTGCGCAACGCCGCCAAGATTGAAATTCTCGACGCGGATGTGAAAAAGGCGCTCGAGGCGGCGGGACAGCGCGGCAGTTCTTCCCAGTAGGATATTTTGCTGTCCTGATGGACTTGCCTGTCACCCGCTCCCCCGGTCCAACCGAACCCAGGGCGCAATTCCATGGGTGGCTGGACCCGGGGAGCGGGTGACGGCGCAAGAACCCTAATCCCGTGACCTGGAAGATTGGATCTGCGTGTGTCCATTTCGCCTTTTGCCCCCCGGAAACTTGCCGAACTGCCCGCAATCGAGGGCGTGCGCCTGGCCGCCTGCGAGGCCGGTATCCGCTATCGGGGCCGCAAGGATCTGATGCTGGCGCTGCTTGCGCCGGGCACCGCCGTCGGCGGCGTCCTCACGCGGTCAAGGATGGCGTCGGCGCCGGTTGACTGGTGCCGTGAACGCCTGGCGCGCGGAACGGCGAGGGCGCTGGTCGTCAATTCCGGAAACGCCAATGCCTTTACCGGGATGAAGGGCCGCGAGGCCGTGCGCGCGACGGCCGAGGCCGCCGCCGAAGCGGCGGAATGCACCGTGGACGACGTGTTTCTGGCCTCCACGGGGGTGATCGGCGAGCCGCTTGATCCGTCCAGCTTCACCGGCAGGATCGCGGAGCTTGCGCGCGCCGCGGAGGCGGGCGAATGGGAAAGCGCCGCCCGCGCCATCATGACCACCGATACCTATCCCAAGCTGGCCACGCGCACCGTAACGATTGACGGGCAGGATGTGACCGTAAACGGCATCGCCAAGGGGGCGGGCATGATCGCCCCCGACATGGCGACCATGCTGGCCTTCATCTTCACCGATGCGCCCCTGTCCGCCGCCGCCGCGCAAGGGCTGTGCGAGGCGGGCGTGGCGGACAGCTTCAACGCCATCACCATCGACAGCGACACATCGACAAGCGATACGGTGCTGCTGTTCGCCACCGGCGCGGCCGGGGCGCGCGGCGTGAGCAAGCTGGCCGGCGCGGACGAGGTCCGCGGCGCCGGGCTCACCGCGGCGGTGGAAGAAGTCATGCGCGATCTCGCCCACCAGGTGGTCAAGGACGGCGAGGGCGCATCCAAGTTCATCGCCATCACCGTCGAGGGCGCGGAGAGCGCGCAGGCCGCGCGGCGCATCGGCTTTTCCATCGCCAATTCGCCGCTGGTAAAGACCGCTTTCGCCGGAGAAGACCCCAATTGGGGCCGGGTTGTGATGGCGGTCGGCAAAGCGGGCGAGGCGGCGGACCGAGACAGGCTGGCGATCTGGTTCGGCAATATTCAGGTCGCCGCCGATGGCGAAATTGCCCCGGGATATACCGAGGAAGATGGCGCCGCCTATATGAAAGGCGCGGAGCTGGAGTTGCGCGTGGATGTGGGTGTGGGATCCGCCTCATCGACGGTTTGGACCTGCGATCTGACGCCGGAATATATTTCCATCAATGCGGATTACCGCAGTTAATGAAATTCGATGGCCGGCGGTGCTCACGGTTTGTAAACCTTGAGTAAGAATTTACCCGATCGGCTATCTCTCTTTTAACCCTGTCACTCTAGGTTCGGAGCCTAGGTTCGAAGGATCAGACGTGCCGAAACGGATTTGCCTCGTTGTCGCATGCGCACTGGTGGACGAGGACAACCGCGTGCTCATCGCGCGGCGGCCCAAGGGACGCCACATGGCGGGCCTTTGGGAGTTTCCGGGCGGCAAGGTCGAGGCGGATGAGCTTCCCGAAGAGGCTTTGATCCGCGAGTTGGAAGAGGAACTGGGAATTGACGTGACGCGGAGCTGTCTGGCTCCGCTGACCTTTGCAAGCCACGCCTATGACGGGTTTCATTTGCTGATGCCGCTTTATGTATGCCGGCAATGGAGCGGAGAGGTTGAGGCGAGGGAAGGACAGGAACTGGCCTGGGTGCGGCCCAACCGGCTGAGCGGATATGACATGCCGCCGGCCGATGAACCGTTCAAGGCGACATTGAGAGACCTGCTGTAGAACGCCGGCAGGGGGAACACCGGGCGAAGATGCGAACAGGAGTTCGTTGCAATGAGTGAAAAAGAAGACACGGGGCCCAAGGCTCGCAATCTGATGGCCTCTTTCGCCAATGAGCGCTCCGGCGCCACGGCAATCGAATATGGGATCATCGCCGGCTCGCTGAGCATCGCCATTGCTGTCAGCGTCAACGGCATAGGGTCCGCCCTCAACACTATTTTCACCACTGTCGTCGGCCTCTTCTAGACCGTTTCTGTTCTTAACGGAAACGGTAAGGCCGCGACTGCGGCCCGGCGCTTAGTGCGCCGCGCCCGCGCAGACCCGCGCGAAGCGCGGATTAGGTCGTGAGCGAAAAAATCCGGAGCGATTCCGTCAGAGACGGAACCGCTCTAGGGGGCCGCCAGAGCATAATCCATTCAAGACTTATCCGTCGGCCCGGCCTTTTCGCCGGCCGAGCGTTCGCGCGCGCCCAGGGCGTCCGCGAGGCGCGCGCTGGCGCTGCCGGGGCGGAGCGGCCTGGGCTGTGAGGCATCGGGCGCCCAGCCGGTCAGATGGATGATCTCGAAGGTCGCGGAAATGCGCCCGCCCGGCGCGGGGAACCTTTCGCCATAAATTTCGCCCGCCCGCATCAATATGCCGCGCTTGAGGGGCCGTTTGCGCCGGGCGGTGAGCATATTGCTTGCGCCCATGCCCCTGAGATCGCGCATCAGATCGAAGACGGTCGCATAGGTGACCTCCACCACATCGGCGTCGGTGACGGGAAGCGCGAAGCCCGCGCGCTGCAACAGCGCGCCATAGTCGCGCACATCGCCGAACGGCGCGACGCGCGGGCTCACCCCGCCGTCGATCTCCTCCTCCGCCGCGCCGAGCGCCTCGCGCAGCTCGCCAAGGGTTCGCCCGCCCAGAACCGCGGCAAGAAACAGCCCGTCGGGTTTGAGCGCCCGCCTGATCTGGATGAGCGCGCCGGGCAGGTCGTTGACCAGATGCAGGGCCAGCCCGGAAACCGCGAGGTCAAACGAGCCGTTGGCGAAGGGCAGCATGTCTTCCTCGCAGCGAACCCGCGGGCCATCGCATTGCTCCAGGAGCGGCGCGCAGGGGTCGGCGCTGATAATCCGGGTAATGCGCGTGTCCTTGCCCAGCATATGCGTTAAGACACCGTGATGGGCGCCCAGATTGAGGGCCAGCGGGAACTCGCGCCTCACCGCGCCAAGGCGCATTTCAATATCCTCGCCCGCCCGGCGCAGCAGAAAATCATGGGCGTGTATGTTTCGCGCCGCGCGCGCCCTGCGCCGCGCCAGCAATGCCCGCTCGAAGATCTGCTGCTGAGCATCGGTCATGGATTTTCTGTCGCTGGCGCTTTCTCGCCTTATTCCGGGGCACCCGCATCTGGCTTCACTTGGCCCTTGCCCCTATCATAGCATCTTATTTCGAGACGCCCCTGCATCATCGCCGGGGCAGGACAGGGCAGTATTATGAGCGGGCAGACGCGGGATACTGTCGGCGAGGACCGGGCCGGCCGGTTCAGGGCCCTGTGCGCCGGGGCCGCGCACAAGGTTGTGGATTTTATTCTGCCGCCGCTGTGTCTGGTCTGCCGGGGGTCCGTGCAGGGCCATGGCGGCCTGTGCGCGCGGTGCTGGTCCGGGGTCGACTTTATCGAGCCGCCGCGCTGCGACCGGCTGGGCATCCCGCTGCCCGTTCCATCCGATGAACCCGTTGTTTCGGCCGCCGCTCTCGCGGACCCGCCCATCTATGACCGCGCCCGGGCCGTGGCGCGTTATGACGGGGTGATGCGCGAGCTGATTCACGCCCTGAAATATGGCGACCGCCATGAGGGCGTTGGCCTGTTCGCCCGCTGGATGATCCATGCGGGCGCGGATGTGGTCGGGGGCGCGGATGTCATCATACCCGTGCCGCTGGCGCGTCTGCGGCTGTGGAGCCGGCGCTTCAATCAGGCGGCGCTGCTGGCGCGGGCGATTGGCTCCAGCGCGGGCATCCCCGACAGACCGTTTGCGCTGGAGCGTATCCGGCGCACGCTAAGCCAGGTGGGCCTGAGCGCCGAGCAGCGCCGGCGCAATGTGGCCGGTGCGTTCCGCGTGCCCGCGCGCTGGCGCGGCGATGTGGCGGACCGAAACATACTCATCATCGACGACGTGATTACAACGGGCGCAACGGCGAATGCCTGCGCCCGCACCCTCAAGCGCGCCGGGGCCGCGCGCGTGGACGTGCTGGCGCTGGCCCGGGTGGTCGACCCGTTAACTCCAAGACTGTAGAGTCGGGCTGGAGCAGGAGAAGGGACCGGAGTTGAGAAACCGATGAGCGCGGAAAATGCAACCTTCCGGGCGGCGCTGGTGCAGATGCGCGGCGGGCGCAGGCCGGAACCCAATCTCGACGCCGCCGAAGCGCTGATCCGGCGCGCGGGCGAAGGCGGCGCGGACTATGTCCTCACCCCGGAGAACACCGCCCTCATGGAGCTTTCCACGCGGGAACTTTTCGCCAATACGCAACCCGAGGACGGAAACCCCGGCGTCGAGCGGTTTACGGCGCTGGCGCGCGAGCTGGGGATCTGGCTTCACATCGGGTCGATTGCGGTCAAGCTTTCGGACGCCAAGATCGCCAACCGCTCCTTCCTGATAACGCCGCAGGGCGAAATCGCGGCGCGTTACGACAAAATCCATATGTTCGACGTGGATTTGCCGGGCGGGGAGTCCTATCGCGAGTCGAAGAATTACCGCCCCGGCGAAAAAGCGGTGCTGGCCGGTCTGCCCTGGGGCGGGCTCGGCCTGACGACCTGCTATGATCTGCGCTTCCCCGCGCTCTACCGCGCGCTCGCCAGGGCGGGCGCCGCATTTCTCGCCGTGCCCTCGGCCTTCACGCGCCAGACGGGCGAGGCCCACTGGCACATTCTGCTGCGCGCGCGGGCGATCGAAACGGGCTGTTTCGTCTTCGCCGCGGCCCAGGGCGGCGATCACGAGACGGGGCGCGCCACCTATGGACACTCGCTCATCGTGTCGCCCTGGGGCGAAATTCTGTGCGAAGCGGGGATCGATCCGGAGGTGATCTTCGCCGATATAAATCCGGCGCTTGTCAGCGATGCGCGCGCGCGCATTCCCTCCCTGCGGCATGACCGAAACTTTGAGCGTCCCCCGGCGCTCCGCGCTGAGCGGGTCGAGGAGGCGTCATGATCCATTATCGCCTGAAATGCGACAAGGCTCACGAATTCGACGGCTGGTTCGCGAACTCCGGGGCGTTCGACGAACAGGTGGACCAGGGACAGCTTTCCTGCCCCCGGTGCGGGTCAATTCAGGTCATCAAGGCGCTGATGGCGCCCAGCATCGCGCGATCCGGAAAGTCCGCAAACCGCGGCGCCGAAGCCTTGCGGAAGGCCCGCGACGAAATGCTCAGGAATGCCGACAATGTGGGGGATGAATTCGCCTGCGAGGCGCGCAAGATTCACTATAAGGACGCCGAGCCGCGAGGCATCTATGGCCGGGCCACGGATGAAGAGGCAAAGGCGCTGCGCGAGGAGGGTGTGGACTTTTACCCACTGCCCACCTTGCCCGAGGATCATAATTAGAGCGGTTTCATTGAAACCGGAGCGGGTGGCCGGGATTACTTTGAAAACCCGCTATTCGGGACGCGCCGCCGCCATCAGATAATTCACGTCCGTGTCGCGGGAGAGCCGCCATTCGCCGGCCAGCGGGTTGAAGACCATGCCCTTGCGCGCGCTCTCCGCGAGGCCCGCCTTGGAACACGCCGCGGAAAGCTCGTTCGGTTTTACAAAACGGTCCCAGCGGTGGGTGCCGGCGGGCAGCCAGCGCAGCACATACTCCACGCCGACAATGGCCAGCGCATAGGATTTGAGCGTGCGGTTGATGGTGGAAAGCAGCATCAGTCCTCCGGGCCGCACAAGGCTCGCCGCGACCTGGGCGAATGCGGGCACATCGGGCACATGCTCGACCACCTCCATGGCCAGCACGCCATCGAAGCTTTCTCCCGCCCCGGCCAGCGTTTCCGCGCGCTCCGCGCGGTAGTCGATGTCCAGTCCCTGGCCCAGCGCGTGCGCGCGGGCGGCGGCTATCGTGTCCGCCGCCGGGTCGAGACCGGTGACCCTGGCGCCAAGGCGCGCCAGCGGTTCGCACAGCAGCCCGCCGCCGCAGCCGATATCGGCGATGCTCAGGCCCTCCAGGGGACGGCCGGCATTGGCATCGCGCGCGAAGTGGGCGCAAAGCTGGTCGCGTATGAAGGCGAGGCGCACCGGGTTCATGGCGTGCAGCGGGCGGAATTTTCCATTTGGGTCCCACCACTCGTCCGCCATGGCCTCGAAGCGCGCGACCTCTTCTTCATCGAGTGTCGCGTCCGCGTCCGCGCCTGAATGTCCGGTTTGGGCCATGGGCGCATTGGGTCGTTGCACGGCTCGGCTTGTCAAGCCCGGCGCTGCTTTGTTGCAGGCGGGCGGGGGAGCGACTATGAATACGCGCGAAAGTGCCGGGGCCGGGACCCCGGCTGCGTCAGCTTGCCGCGAGAGCGAACCCGAGGCGTGGAACGGTTATGGCCCTGCTGGTAATGAAATTCGGCGGAACGTCGGTAGCGGATCTGGATCGGATCCGTATCGTTGCCGCGCATGTAAAGCGTGAAATCGACGCAGGCAATCAATGCGCCGTGGTTGTCTCGGCGATGGGTGGGCAGACCGACCAGCTTGTCGAGCTGACAAAACAGGCCGCGCCGCTGCACGACGCGCGCGAATATGATGTCGTTGTCTCATCGGGCGAACAGGTGACCTCCGGGCTGCTGTCCATTGTGCTTCAGTCGATGGGTGTCCCGGCGCGCTCCTGGCAGGGCTGGCAAATCCCCGTCAAGACCAGTGATGCCCATGGCGCCGCCCTTATTACCGGCATCGAGACGCAGGAATTGAAAAACCGGCTCGGCCGGGGCGAGGTTGCGGTGGTGCCCGGTTTCCAGGGGATCGGACCGGACAACCGCATTACGACGCTGGGGCGCGGCGGCTCCGATACCAGCGCGGTCGCGCTTGCCGCGGCCCTGGGCGCAGACCGATGTGATATTTACACCGATGTGGATGGCATCTATACAGCCGATCCGCGGGTCGTGCCTCATGCGCGCCGCCTTGACAAAATCTCCTATGAAGAGATGTTGGAGACGGCCTCGCTCGGCGCCAAGGTGTTGCAGACGCGCTCGGTGCAGCTGGCCATGCTTCACCAGGTCCGGCTCCTGGTGCGCTCGAGTTTCGATCCGCCCGATCAGGTTCGGGGGGAAACCGGAGGGGCGGGAACGCTCGTTTGCGACGAGGATGAACTGGTGGAACAGCAAGTCGTCAGCGGCATCGCCTACACAAAGGACGAGGCCAAGGTCACCCTGGTCAGGGTCGAGGACAAGCCCGGCGTGGCCGCGCGCGTGTTTGGCCCGCTGGCCGAGGCGAACATAAATGTGGATATGATTGTCCAGAACGTGTCCGACGACGGGCGCACCACGGATCTGACATTTACGGTCATTGCCGCCGATCTGAACAGGGCGCTCGAGGTCCTCGAAAAGGTCAAAGAGGATGTCGGCTATAGAGATCTGCGCGGTTCGACCAACGTTGTCAAAGTCTCGGCCATCGGCGTCGGCATGCGCTCTCACGCGGGCGTCGCGGCGCGGATGTTCAAGGCGCTGGCCGACAAGGGCATCAATATCGAAGCGATTTCAACGTCGGAAATCAAGATCAGCATTCTGATCGATGCGGCCTATGCGGAATTGGCCGTGCGCACATTGCATTCATTGTATGGCCTGGATAACGCCTGACCCGAGACTTCAGGAACCAAAGACGTAACAACTGGATGCAGGTCACGGGGCCGGGGCCGAACTCTCCGGGCGTGACGGATTTGCCCCCTGAGTGTGTTGGACGGGCTTGAAAACCGGAAGGTTTCCCGCATCTGCCCGCCTTCTCGGCAGGCAAACCGGCCAGTGCAGAATAGATGAAATTAGCGAGTCCTGACTCTGGAGAAACCAATTTGATGGCTGCAACGCTTGGAGCACCTAAGGTTCTGCTCCGCCGTCTCCGTGAGATCATGGCGCATTCGGAGAGCGGCGAGGAGAGACTCAAAAAGATTGTCGTGGAGATCGCGGCCATCATTGTCGCCGAAGTGTGTTCGATCTATCTGCGCCGGCGCGACGAGTCCATGGAGCTTGTCGCGACCGAGGGACTCAACCCTGAAGCGGTGCACAAGACCCATCTGGCGCGCGGCGAAGGGCTGGTGGGGCTGGTGACCGAAACCGCTGAACCGGTCAATCTTCCCGAGGCGCAGGACCATCCCGCATTCTCTTACCACCCCGAAACCGGGGAGGAGATCTATCACTCCTTCCTTGGCGTGCCGATCTTGCAGCGCGGCCGCGCGGTTGGCGTGCTGACGGTTCAGAACCGCGCGAAGCGCCATTATAGCGATGAAGAAGTCGAAGCGTTGCAGATTACGGCAATGGTTCTGGCTGAACTTGCCACCTCCGGTGAACTGGGGCCGGCCCGCGCCGAGCGCGCGCAGGGCAGGCGGATGTTCTCCGGCGTTGCCCTGTCCAAGGGGATCGCGCTCGGTCATGTTGTGTTTCACGTGCCGCGCGTCGCGGTGGAAAGGCTCATCGCCGATAATCCCGAAGAAGAGTCGCGCCGTCTTGCCGAGGCCGTCGAGCAATTGCGCTCGACAGTGGATGACATGCTGGCGCGCGGCGATGTGGCGCGCGCGGGCGAGCATCGCGAGGTGCTCGGGGCCTATCGCATGTTTGCCCATGACCGGGGGTGGCTGCGGCGGCTCAATGAGGCGGTTGCGACCGGTCTCACCGCCGAGGCCGCCGTCGCCAAGGTCCAGAACGAGACACGGGCGCGCGTCGTCCGCCAGACCGCGCCTTACCTGCGGGAGCGTTTCAACGATCTGGACGATCTTTCCAACAGGCTTTTGCGGGTGCTGACCGGCCGCACCACCGCGTCCGGGGAAGAGTTGCCCGAGGACACCATACTTGTCGCCCGCACCATGGGTCCGGCCGAATTGCTGGACTATGACCGGGACCGGCTCAGGGGGCTGATTCTGGAAGAAGGCGGCGCCGCCAGTCATGTGGCGATCGTTGCGCGCGCGCTGGATGTGCCGGCGATAGGCCAGGCCGGCGGCATATTGAGTTTTCTGGAGGCCGGCGACCCGGCCATCGTCGACGCGGATGCGGGCGAATTTCATATCCGCCCCTCCCTGGACGTGGTGTCCGTCTATAAGGACAAGCTGCGCTTCAAGGCCCAGCAGCAGGCCCAGTACGCGAAACTGAAGGACCGGCCCGCCGTAACCACCGACGGGGTGGAGATAGAACTGTTGATGAATGCCGGGCTGCTGGTCGACCTGGCTCACTTTCGCGAGACCGGCGCCGACGGCATCGGCCTGTTCCGCACGGAGTTCCAGTTCATGGTCTCCGCCACCCTGCCGCGTCTCGGCGAGCAGCAGAAAATGTATGAGAAGGTGCTTCGCGAGGTGGACGGCAAGCCGGTCGTGTTCCGGTCGCTCGATGTCGGCGGCGACAAGGCGCTTCCCTATCTTCGCTCAAATCCGGAGGAGAATCCGGCGCTCGGCTGGCGCGCGATCCGGATGGCTCTGGACCGTCCCGCGTTGTTGCGCACGCAGGTGCGCGCCCTGATGCGCGCGTCCGCCGGGCGCGAGATGCGTATCATGCTGCCGATGGTCTCCGACGTCGGCGAGCTGAAGGCCGCGCGGGCGCTTATCGACCTGGAAATCCGGCATATGGAGCGCCATGGCCACCCCATGCCCGAGCGGCTTCTGCTGGGCACCATGATCGAAGTGCCCGCCTTGCTGTGGCAGCTCGATCAGCTGTTTCCGCTCGTCGACTTCGCCTCCGTCGGCAGCAACGATCTGTTGCAGTTCCTGTATGCGGCGGATCGTAGCAACATGCATGTGGCGCAGCGTTTCGATCCGCTGTCGCCCGCCACGCTGAGAATGCTGGGTGAAATCGTGGCCAAGGCGCGCCGGCACAAGACCCCGCTCACGCTTTGCGGTGAAATGGCGGGAGATCCGCTTGGAGCGATGGCGCTGGTCGCGCTCGGCTTTCGGTCAATTTCGATGGCGCCGGCCTCGCTCGGTCCCGTCAAGGCCATGCTTCGCTCACTGAATGCCGGGGCGGCAAACAAAAAATTACTTGGCGCCATTGCAGAAGAAACCGGTTCTGTCAGGGACCAGTTGGAGGCATTTGCGGCGGACACGGGAGTCGAAATTTAGGGCAACTTCCAGCAGATGCATTGCAGTGAGCCGCCCGATTGGGTTTAATTGGGGCAGGGGACCTCGATTGCGCGCCCGATGTCATGCGAGTCCAGGCGTGGAATAATCGAGGTGTGAAGGCGGCAAAAAGGATTCAGCGGGGAGATGTCATCCCAGTCAAGCGCATCATCTGCGCCACCGCCCGATGGCGGGGTGAAGGAGTCACGGCTGCATATTCGCGGGATCAGGGAAATGCCGGCCGGACATGACGAGCAACTGGCGATCATCTTCAAGGAGATGCGCCGCGCCGCCGGTGTGTCGAAAGAGCAGATGGCGGGCCGGCTGGCGACTTCGGTCGAGACCATTGCCGAGCTTGAGAGCGGCGCGGTTCTGGCGTTGCCCGAGTGGTCTGAACTCAAACGGATCGTGACGGCCTATACGGCCCAGCTGGGCCTGGACGCCCGCCCCGTTCTGCGCCGGTTGAAAGCGCAGATTGTGGAGGAGGAACCATTGGTAACGTCACCGGCCGCCACTGCCGGTCCTCCTCCTCCTCCTCCTCCCGCCCCGCCCGCGCCCGCCAATGCGCCTCTGCACGGCGCCCTGCCAATGCCGCCGGCCGCGGCGGCCGCCGCGCAGGCCAGGACCGCGCCTCCACAACCGCCCGCGCAAAGCCCGCCGCCGCAATCTCCGCGCGCCGCGCCAGCCGCGCGGGCGAATTCGCAAGCCGCTCCGGCACGCCCGCAAGCCCGCGCGCCGGCGCGCGAAGCGGAGAACGGCAAGCGCGGGGCCGGCCGCCGCCTGGCGCAATCCGTGCGGCCAATCGTGAACTGGGCGATCCTGCTCGGGTTTGTCGCCGCGCTCGGCGCCGGAGTGTGGTATGCGGCAACGCGCCCGCGCGCGGTATGGTCCGCGCTCGACAGCCTGCCCGCGCCCGTTCCGCGGCTGATGCGAAGCGCCTGGGAACTGGTGCGTCCGCTTGAAGACACCGGTCCCCGCCCGCAGGTATCCGACCCCGATCGCCGGAAATCCGATAAACTTCGTTGATCGTCACCCGGGGTATGATCTGACGGAGTTCAGACCCCGGAACGCCAACACGAGATTTTCGAGAACGGAGCACAATGTCAGCAATACCGGAACAAAGGCTTGAGCAGCTGGTGCAGCGCTGGGAGGTAATCCAGGGCGAACTCGCATCGGGTCCCAATCAGGACATCTATGTGAAGCTCGCGCGTGAGTTTGCCGAACTCGACCCCATCGTGGCGGCAATCAACGAACTCAGGGCGGCCCGGGCCGAGTGCGGTGAGCTTGCCGAGATTGCCGGCGACAGCGAAGCCGACAAGGAAATGGTGGAGCTGGCGCAGGGCGAACTGGCGGAACTTGAAGAAAAATGTGAAAAAATGGAGCAGGACCTTCGAGTTCTGCTGCTGCCCAAGGACGCGGCGGACGACAAGAATGTCATTCTGGAAATCCGCGCCGGCACCGGCGGCGATGAAGCGGCGCTGTTCGCGGGAGACCTGTACCGCATGTATCAGCGCTACACGGACCTGAAAGGCTGGAAGCTGGAAATCCTCTCCGCCAGCGAAGCGGCCATGGGCGGCTACAAGGAAATCATTGCCGCCGTGAGCGGCAAGGGCGCCTTTTCGCGGCTCAAATTCGAGTCCGGCGTTCACCGGGTGCAGCGGGTGCCGGAGACCGAATCGAGCGGGCGCATCCATACGTCGGCCGCGACGGTCGCGGTTCTGCCCGAAGCGGAAGATGTGGACATCGATCTGGACGAGAAGGATTTGCGCGTCGATGTTTTCAGGGCCAGCGGTCCCGGCGGCCAGTCGGTCAACACAACCGATTCGGCCGTGCGCATCACCCACCTGCCCTCCGGGATCGTCGTCAGCCAGCAGGACGAAAAGTCGCAGCACAAGAACCGGGCCAAGGCGATGAAGGTGCTGCGCGCGCGGCTCTATGACCAGGAGCGCGAAAAGCAGGATGCGGCGCGCGCGGCGGACCGGCGCGGCCAGGTTGGCACCGGCGACCGCTCGCAGCGCATCCGGACCTATAATTTTCCGCAAGGGCGCGTCACCGACCACCGCATCAATCTGACCTTGCACAAACTGCCCGAGGTGCTTGAGGGCGGCCTTGACGAATTCATCGATGCCCTGATCACCGACCGGCAGGCGAGCCAGCTTGCTGCGCTGGATGCATAGCGCGCCGGGCGCGGCGGGCGGCGGGACACGGGAAAATCTCGGCCAGCTTACCCGCGCGCTCGCGTCCCGGTTGCGCGCCTATGGCGTGCCATCGCCTGAACTCGATGCCCGGCTCCTTGTTTGCCATGCCTGCGGGCTGACCCATGAAGAGGCCGCCGCAAATCCTGAACGGATGGTCAGCGACGCCGAGCGGGAGCGGATCGGGCGCGCCATTGAACGCCGCTGCGCGCGCGAACCGGTTTCGAGGATCACGGGGAGACGCGAATTCCGGGGGCTGGATTTTGCGATTGGCCCCTCCTCGCTTGATCCGCGCGCCGATACCGAAACGCTTGTGCAGGCGGTGCTGGAGCTTGCCGGAGAGAATGAGACCGCTGCGCCCGTATCCATCCTCGATCTTGGCACCGGGTCGGGCTGCGTCCTCGTCGCTCTGCTTCACGAGCTGGCGGCGGCGGCCGGGGTCGGCGTTGACGCGAACCTGGAAACGCTCAGGATTGCCCGGGCCAATGCGCTGCGGCACGGCGTGGGAGGGCGTGCCGGATTCGTGTGTTCCTCATGGGCCGAACCGATTGGCGGGAGGTTTGATTTCGTGGTTGCTAACCCGCCCTATATCCCCAGCGCGGAAATCGCCTCGCTCGAACCCGAAGTGGCCCGGTATGATCCGCGTTCCGCACTCGACGGCGGCGCTGACGGGCTGGCCGCCTATCGCGCAATACTGGCCGGGATTGACCGGGTTCTCACCCCCGGAGGCTGGGCGGCGTTCGAAGTTGGCGCGGGGCAGAGCGCGGCGGTCGGCGCCATGTTCGGGGAAACGGAGGGCGGTTTGGTTTTCGGTGAAATCCGCCAGTGGGAGGATTTGTCGCGGCGCATCCGCTGCGTCGCCGGGCGGCGTTTACGATCCGTGTAGATGAATGCAAAAAGGGGTTGGAAATTGCGCGCGATCAGGCTAGGGTCAACCAACGTGACGCGTTTGATTGACCGTAAGCGGGTCAGCGTGAGCAAGCCGAAATTATCCGGAATTAGTGTCTTCGATACAGGGGCTGTCCAGACCTTTGTGGCAGGTGGCCCTTGTGGCAGATCGAATTGGATCGATCCGGACCGGTTTGCTGCCAGCCGGAAGCGGAGTGCGCATTTGCGCATTCCTGAATCCGAGGGGGCAGACCCTTAGTTATGACGGTATTGAGACGGGCCCCGGATGTGCGCGCTTCGCAATTCGGGAAACGAGAATTTCAAAAGCCGTACGGGGACAGATGGATTAACGGAACGGAACACTCCAGACCGAGTTGTCATAGGCGCCGGTGTTTGCCGTGCGCAGTGGCGATAGACGACCGAGCAGGACTTCAATAATGGCCAACGGGACAAGAAAGCCGATGAGGCAAGGACAACAGAACCGCCGCGGGCGCGGACGTGGCCGCAAGGTGCAGAATCCGCTGGGACGCAATCTCGAATCCAACGGTCCGGATGTTAAGATCCGCGGCAACGCCGCGCATATCGCGGAAAAATACGCCACCCTCGCGCGTGACGCTCTTTCTTCGGGCGATATGGTGGCCGGCGAAAGCTATTTGCAGCATGCCGAGCATTACAACCGCATCATTTTGGCCAATCAGGCCCAGCAGGCCGCACCGCTTGACGAGAATATGAACGGTGCGGGCGCCGGGCGTGGACGCAACAGCGGGCCGGGTGAGGATCCGAAAGGCAAACAGCCGGAAGTCGCCGCCGAAGGACCGGAAGTCGCCGCCGAAGGAAACGGGGCCGATGCCTCAACTCAGAGTGACCCAGCTCAAGGAGCATCAGGCCGGAACGCCGACATTGAGAAGCCGGCCAAGCGTGCCGCGAAGGGCGGCAACGGCGCGGACGATGCCGGCGGGGCCGAGAGCGCCGCCGAGTCCGGGAAGGAAGAAACATCCGATGGCGGCGGCGAAGAAACGCCGGACGAAGCCACGACCTGAGGCAGGCATTCTTCAGCTTTTGCATTGCGGACCGGCTTTGACCGGTTTGCCGCGAAACCGGAGCGGGTGACCCGGTACTGTTTATGAAACACCCTCGGCCTGTGCGTTGACGCGATCGCCGACAGCAATTCTTCCCCCCTGCACGACCGAGGCGTAGATGCCGAAATCCTGATGCCCGTAGGCACGCGTCAGCGTGGCCGGAATCGCCATATCGCGCGCGCCGGTTTGCGGGTCGACATTGGTCGCTTCACAGCGGCTGGTGCGGGCGAAGACGCCGAGGCGCGCCTCGCCAATGCCGATTTCCTGGTCAATCCAGTCAAACTCGACCCAGGGGCGTTCCGTCTCGATATAGACATTGGCGCGAAAGCGCAGCGGGTCGACCGGTTTGCCGAGCGCGCGTTCAAGTTCGCGCACGCTCGCCAGATTGACGATGTGCAGGCATTTGCTGGCCACGTCGGAGAAACTGTGTCCCGGCGCCTGAACGATATGCGGCGCGCCGCGCAATTCCCGCTCCATGTATCCGGCCATGAATTGCTCGATCAGCTGGCGGCCGATCGGCGTGTCGAGCGCACCCTTGACCACGCGGCGCCCTCCCCTGAGCACGGTGAGCGTGGTGTCGCTTTCGTCGAATTCTATATCGAGCGCGGCGAGACGTTCATCGCGCATCAGCATCAGGAAGTGAATCTTGGGCAGGTGCCGCGGGTTCGCGGGGTCGAACCCGCCGCGGCCGTTCTCGATCGCCCAGGCTCTGTCGAAGGGGATGGTTTCGCCCGCCGCAAGGGTGGTTTGGGAAATCTCCTGCGGCCCCAGTCCCTTCACGGGATAGCGGTAAAGCGCGGAAATGACGGTGTCGCCGGAGCTGATCATTCATCTGGCCTTGAGGGGACGGGTTCTGACCTTGGGGTTATGCCCCTTTTTGTTGCGCTGCGGCAATACTATATAAGGAGGGGAACTCCAGGAGGCGGGTTCTTGAGGCTTTTTGCGAGCCGAAACTTGAAGAGATAGCGTGTTGCTGGCGTACAGCAGCATAGCCCAGGAAACGGGCGCGGTTCCGCGCTGAAACTCAGGCGGTCGCCGCGTGCCAGATAGGGGTTGAGAAATGGAGTTCGAAAAGTATACCGAGCGCGCCCGCGGTTTTGTTCAGACGGCGCAAAGCCTGGCCCTGCGCGAGGGACATCAGCAATTCACGCCCGAACATCTCCTCAAAGTCCTGCTGGACGACGAAGACGGCCTGGCGGCCGGACTGATTTCGCGCGCCGGCGGCGATCCGGGCCGGGCCCTGTCCGAGACCGAAACGGCGCTCGCCAAAATAGCCAAGGTTTCGGGCGGCGGCGGGCAGCTTTATCTGACGCCCGCGATCGCGCGGGTCTTTGAAACCGCTCAGAAAGCGGCGCAAAAGGCGGGAGACAGTTTCGTCACGGCGGAGCGGCTGCTGCTCGCGCTCAGCGTCGAGAAGGAGACCGAAGCGGCGAAGATTCTGAAAAATGCCGGGATCACGCCAAACTCCCTCAACGACGCCATCAATGAATTGCGCAAGGGGCGGACCGCCGACAGCGCATCGGCCGAACAGGCCTATGACGCGCTGAAGCGCTATACGCGCGATCTGACCGAGGCCGCCCGCGACGGCAAGCTCGATCCGGTCATTGGCCGCGACGAGGAAATCCGGCGCACCATCCAGGTGCTCTCGCGCCGGACCAAAAACAATCCGGTCCTGATTGGCGAGCCTGGCGTCGGCAAGACGGCCATCGCCGAAGGCCTGGCCTTGCGCATCGTCAATGGCGACGTGCCGGAAAGCCTCAAAGACAAGCAGTTGCTGGCGCTCGACATGGGCGCGCTGATCGCCGGCGCGAAATATCGCGGCGAGTTCGAGGAGCGGCTCAAGGCCGTGCTGACCGAGGTGCAGGCCAGCGACGGCAATATAATTCTGTTCATCGACGAGATGCATACCATCGTCGGCGCCGGCGCGGCGGAGGGGTCCATGGATGCCTCCAACCTGCTCAAGCCCGCTTTGGCGCGCGGCGAGCTGCATTGCGTGGGCGCGACAACGCTCGATGAATACCGGAAATATGTGGAAAAGGATGCGGCGCTGGCGCGGCGCTTCCAGTCCGTATTCGTAGATGAACCCAGTGTCGAGGACACGGTCTCGATCCTGCGCGGTCTGAAAGAGAAATACGAGCTGCATCACGGCGTCCGCATCACCGACAATGCGCTGGTCTCCGCGGCGACGCTGTCGAACCGCTATATCACCGACCGCTTTCTCCCCGACAAGGCCATCGATTTGATGGACGAGGCGGCAAGCCGTCTGCGCATGCAGGTGGATTCAAAACCCGAAGAACTCGATGAACTCGACCGGCGCATCATTCAGCTCAAGATCGAACGCGAGGCGCTGAAACGGGAAGACGACGCGGCGTCGAAATCGCGGCTGGAGGCGCTGGAAAAAGAGCTGGCCGACCTGGAAGAGCAGTCGGATACGATGACCGCGCGCTGGCGCGAGGAGAAGGAAAAGCTCTCCGCGGCGCAGACCATAAAGGAACAGCTGGAAGCGGCGCGGCTGGAGCTGGAACAGGCGCAGCGCTCCGGCGATCTGGCGCGCGCGGGCGAGCTGTCATACGGCCTCATCCCGGACCTTGAGAAGAAACTCAGCCAATGCGAAGACGAAGAGCTGGGCGATGGCGCCATGGTCGAGGAGGCCGTGACCAGCGACCACATCGCGCATATCGTTTCGCGCTGGACCGGTATCCCCGTCGACAAGATGCTCGAAGGCGAGCGCGACAAACTGCTGCGTATGGAAGACGCGCTGGCCAAACGGGTGATCGGGCAGGAGGAAGCGGTCAAATCCGTCTCCGCCGCCGTCCGGCGCGCGCGCGCCGGATTGCAGGATCCCAACCGGCCCATCGGCTCATTCATGTTCCTCGGTCCCACGGGCGTCGGCAAAACCGAGCTCACCAAGGCGCTCGCCAATTTCCTGTTCGACGACGAGCATGCAATGGTTCGCCTCGACATGTCGGAATATATGGAGAAGCACTCCGTCGCCCGGCTGATCGGCGCGCCTCCGGGCTATGTGGGCTATGAGGAGGGCGGCGCATTGACCGAAGCCATCCGCCGCAGGCCCTATCAGGTCATTCTGTTCGATGAGATCGAGAAGGCGCATCCGGACGTGTTCAATGTGCTTCTTCAGGTGCTCGACGACGGGCGCCTGACGGACGGCCAGGGCCGCACGGTCGACTTCCGCAACGCGCTCATCATCATGACGTCGAACATCGGTTCGGAAATCCTGGTCAATCAGGAAGAGGGTGAAGAGTCCAGTGCGGTACGCGATGCGGTGATGGAACTGGTGCGGGCGCATTTCCGGCCCGAATTCCTGAACCGGCTCGATGAGATCATCCTGTTCCATCGTCTCAAGCGCGAGCAGATGGCGGCCATCGTCGACATCCAGATCGCGCGGTTGCAGAAGCTGCTCGACGACCGCAAAATCACATTGAAGCTGGATGACGCGGCGCGCGAATGGCTTGCCGGAAAGGGCTATGATCCGGCCTATGGCGCACGGCCCCTGAAGCGGGTGATTCAGAAGAGCTTGCAGGACCCGCTCGCCGAGCTCACCCTAGAAGGCGCCATCAAGGATGGCGATGTGATCAAGGTGTCGGCCAAGGAGGACGGCCTGGTGATCAATGGCACCGCGGTGGCAAAGGCGGCGTAAGGACCTGGGGCTCCCCATTGCGGGAGCCCCATTAAACCGGCGATGCCCGTCACACTGGCAGGACATGTGAATACCCGCTCATGATGACTTATGACGAGTATAATGAGTTCTGCGCCGCGCAGCCCGCCGCGACCCATGTGGTGCAGTGGGGCGGCGCCCATGTCTGGAAGGTCGGGGGCAAGGTTTTCGCCATCGGCGGATGGTCGGATAGCGACGCTCCATTCGTCACCTTCAAATGTTCCGAGATCGCATTTGAAATGCTCAAAGAGCAGCCCGGCCTGCGTCCCGCGCCCTATTTGGCGGCGCGCGGGGGAAAGTGGATTCAGATGCATGACGAGCCCGGTCTGAGCAATGAGGATTTGCAGGCCTATATCGCGGCATCGCACACGCTGGTGGTGCGGAAACTAACGAAGAAGCTGCGCGCCGAACTCGGCCTTGGGGACTAATACGAGGGGTCGTTAGCATTGACCGATCCGCACATCCTTCGAGACGGCGCTGACGCGCCTCCTCAGGATGAGGTTTTGTGACAGAAAAACGAATACAACACCTCATGGCTCGGAGCGCCCGTAAGGGCGCGTCTCGAAGCATCGGCTATGAGTCAGTATCAATGACCCTTGGTGTTATTTCAGGCCATGCCCAAAAAAGAAAAGCGGGGCGCAATTCTCGGCGCGATCGGCCGGGGCATGGCCGGGGCAGGGCCGAATGACCGCCGCCCGGCGAGGTCCCGCCAATGGCGGGAACGGCCGTGAGCGGTAAAACAGCGATAAGATCAAAGCGCCAGGCTGGTTTCAATCGGGCCGGATGACGCTCCGGCGGGTAAAAACCGGACACAAAAAAACGCGCCTCTCGCGAGACGCGCTTTCCCCAAGGATTCCCTCATGCCCCAGGTGATTAATTCTGTATGGCCGCCATGCGGGTGGTGACGGGCGAGCGCTGCATCAGCGTGTCGATGCGGTTGCGCTCCTTGTAGAAGTTCGCGAGCATCTTGCCGGCCAGCTGGCGTCCGCGCGGCACGTGAATGGTCATGGGATTGACCTTGCGGTTGTTCACCAGCACCTCGAAGTGCAAATGCGAACCCGTCGAGAGGCCGGTCGAGCCGACATAGCCGATAACCTGACCCAGCTGCACTTTCATGCCCGGGCGCAGGCCTTTCGCGAAGCCGGCCATGTGGCTGTAGGTCGACTGGTATCCATTGGCGTGGCGAATGCGGACGAAATTGCCTCTGCCGCCCTTGCGCCCCGCTTCTTCGATGGTGCCGTTGCCGGCGGCCAGGACGGGCGTGCCGCGCTTGGCCGCCCAGTCGTTGCCGGTGTGCATTTTCCTGTAGCCGAGGATCGGATGGCGGCGCATGCCGAAGGCGGAAGTAAACCGGGCGCCCTTCACCGGCTTGCGCATCAGGAACTTCTTCGCGCTGTTGCCGTCCTTGTCATAGAAATCGATTTCCCCGTCGGGCGTGCGGAAGCGGTAGAACTGGCGCTTGCCGCCACCGGACACCATTGCCGTGAACAGCACTTCGCCCATCGCCTTTTCCTGGCCGGTCTCGTCTTTTTCCAGACCGTAAAAGACCTCGAAAGCATCCCCGGCCTGGGTGGTGCGCTTGAAATCGGTGTCATATGAATGAATCCGCAGCAGCTTCATGATCTTGTCGCGTGATACGTCCTGGTCAAGCGCGGCTTGAAAGAAGCTCGTGTAAAGCGTTGCGCGCTGCGGCCGGTCGGCGCGCCGCGGGTTTTTCGCGCCCTTCAGTTCAATGGGATCGGTGCTGGAAACAAAATCACCGGTTTCATTCCGGACCACCGTCACGTCATGCCTGGCGCCTGTAAACAGGGAAACCTTGACCGGCTCAAGCTGGGCGTTGTTCTTCGGCGCCGGCATCAGCGTGAAGCGGACCTCCTGGCCCTTTTTCATATTCTTCGGTTTGAACACCGGCGCCATCGCGTCGGCGATCGCCTTGGCCTGCCAGCGTTCCGCGCCGGCATCCGCGAGAATGCTCATCAAGGTGTCGCCGCGCCTGACCTTCACCGCTTTGGTCTCGCTGCCGTCAGCCACCTGGCCGACGCCCTCAAGCGTCTCGATGGTCTTGGAGACAATCGTGGTGTTGGGGGGGATGTCCTGCCTGACCTG
>BDTT01000112.1:57500-60099 GCA_002897995.1 bacterium BMS3Bbin10
ATGTTGAAAAATGGGGGGATGACCTGTGGCTAGGGGTGAAAGGCCAATCAAACCTGGAAATAGCTGGTTCTCCGCGAAATCTATTTAGGTAGAGCGTTGGATGAATACTCTCGGGGGTAGAGCACTGGATGGGCTAGGGGGCTTCACCGCTTACCAAACCTAACCAAACTCCGAATACCGAGAAGTACTATCTGGCAGACACACTGCGGGTGCTAAGGTCCGTAGTGGAAAGGGAAACAGCCCTAATCGCCAGCTAAGGTCCCTAAGTTATGGCTAAGTGGCAAAGGATGTGGAAATCCCAAAACAACCAGGAGGTTGGCTTAGAAGCAGCCATCCTTTAAAGAAAGCGTAACAGCTCACTGGTCTAAATAAGGATTTCTGCGCCGAAAATGTAACGGGGCTTAAGCCATACACCGAAGCTGCGAATGTATCATTTCTTCTGGATTTGATACGTGGTAGCGGAGCGTTCCGTAAGCCTGTGAAGGGTGCTCGCGAGGGCATCTGGAGGTATCGGAAGTGAGAATGCTGACATGAGTAACGATAAAGAGTGTGAGAGACACTCTCGCCGAAAGTCCAAGGGTTCCTGCGTAAAGCTAATCTGCGCAGGGTTAGCCGGCCCCTAAGGCGAGGCCGAAAGGCGTAGTCGATGGGAACGAGGTTAATATTCCTCGGCCAGCGGGTGGTGACGAATGTTGTAAGTTGTCAGTCCTTATCGGATTGGACTGGCAGCGAAGATGTTCCAGGAAATAGCCCCCGCATAAGTCCGTACCCTAAACCGACACAGGTGGACAGGTAGAGCATACTAAGGCGCTTGAGAGAACCGCATTGAAGGAACTCGGCAAAATGCACCCGTAACTTCGGGAGAAGGGTGACCTTCGCCTGGGCAACCAGGCGAGGGTGGCACAGACCAGGGGGTGGCGACTGTTTACTAAAAACACAGGGCTCTGCGAAGTCGCAAGACGACGTATAGGGTCTGACGCCTGCCCGGTGCCGGAAGGTTAAAGAGAGGGGTGAGAGCTCTGAACTGAAGCCCCGGTAAACGGCGGCCGTAACTATAACGGTCCTAAGGTAGCGAAATTCCTTGTCGGGTAAGTTCCGACCTGCACGAATGGCGTAACGACTTCCCCGCTGTCTCCAATGCGGACTCAGTGAAATTGAACTCCCCGTGAAGATGCGGGGTACCCGCGGTCAGACGGAAAGACCCCGTGCACCTTTACTATAGCTTCGCACTGGTATTCGTAACTGCATGTGTAGGATAGGCGGAAGGCTTTGAACCATGGGCGCCAGTCCGTGGGGAGCCACCCTTGAAATACCGCCCTTGTGATTATGGATATCTAACCGCGGCCCATGAAGCTGGGTCCGGGACCGTGCGTGGTGGGTAGTTTGACTGGGGCGGTCGCCTCCTAAAGAGTAACGGAGGCGCGCGATGGTGGGCTCAAGCTGGTCGGAAATCAGCTGTCGAGTGCAATGGCATAAGCCTGCCTGACTGCGAGATCGACAGATCGAGCAGAGACGAAAGTCGGTCATAGTGATCCGGTGGTCCCGCGTGGAAGGGCCATCGCTCAACGGATAAAAGGTACGCCGGGGATAACAGGCTGATGACGCCCAAGAGTCCATATCGACGGCGTTGTTTGGCACCTCGATGTCGGCTCATCGCATCCTGGGGCTGGAGCAGGTCCCAAGGGTTTGGCTGTTCGCCAATTAAAGCGGTACGTGAGCTGGGTTTAGAACGTCGTGAGACAGTTCGGTCCCTATCTGCCGTGGGTGTTGGAGAATTGAGAGGAGCTGTCCCTAGTACGAGAGGACCGGGATGGACGCACCTCTGGTGGACCTGTTGTTGCGCCAGCAGCATAGCAGGGTAGCTACGTGCGGACGGGATAACCGCTGAAAGCATCTAAGCGGGAAGCCTCCCTCAAAACCAGTTCTCCCTTGAGAGCCGTGGAAGACCACCACGTTGATAGGCCGGGTGTGGAAGCGCAGCAATGCGTGAAGCTTACCGGTACTAATCGCTCGATTGGCTTGATTGTTCTCATTTATCAATGCTCATCATTTTGGCGCTACCGCGCTTCGCGCTACTTGAGCGCGATTGTGGAATTGCCATGAGTACGGAAAATTCTAGAATTAAGACCAGATACGCTCATCAACTCGGTCCTGGATCACTCCGGTACCGAGTACCGAGCCCTCGGGTCTGGCCTTGGGCCAGCCCAAGGACAGGCTCCGCGAGGCAAGGCCGAACGGCCGCCGCCCGGTCAGGGCGCGCCCGCGCAGGCCCGGCCTAAGGCCGGAACAGCCGTGAGCGAAAAAACCGCTTTTGGTCTTCGCTTGCCTGGTGATTATTGCGGAGTGTCTACACCCGATCCCATTCCGAACTCGGCCGTGAAAAGCTCCAGCGCCGATGGTACTGCATCTTAAGGTGTGGGAGAGTAGGTCATTGCCAGGCATGCCAAGATCAAAAGAACGCGCGCTCAAATAGTGAAATGATAGCGCAGTGAAATGTTTTTAAATCGAGATCGCAAGATCCCCTCCTTCAAAAATCCAGAACTCCGGAACTATCATCAAGAACTATCGAAGCCACCGCGCGAAAGCCCGGTGGCTTTTT